>DAJC01000032.1 GCA_002498845.1 Thermoplasmatales archaeon UBA509
CCTTGCGACTGGAGATCGTGAATAAACTTTCAGTAGAATACATCAAACAACTCAGAGAAGGGCAGTCCATTACAGTATATCCCTATGCCTCGGATTACGGCAATTCATTCCATGCCCTTGGATTTCCATGTCCTGGAAGCGGATCCGATCAGCCCCTTGAATTCGGGGAACCCTTTAAGGCTCAATTTCTTTCATATTCCGGAACAGTTATCATGGTTAGAACAGGAGAATATCCTTGTCTCCTCATGGATTTTAATTCCATCAGTGAAGTGGAACCTGCTGATGAACAGCGAATTTAGAAATGAAAGGATTTGGATAACCATGTCAATAATTTCAGGAATGTATAGAATTAGTTTATCCTGTCATACATGAATGGAAAAGTAGTGGAGAAGATCCCACACCTCACTGGTCACCATAAATCTGGTAGTACCATGACTTCCTCACTTTCCCGGTAAGGTCAATATAGACATGCTTCGGATTGGTGAACTCCTCCAGTGAAAAAATTGATGTTGATGCTCCAAAACCTGATCTCTTTATTGGTGACCAGGGCATTTCAGATGGAATTGGTGCATGGTCATTGACCCACACTGTTCCAAACCTCAGGTCCCGCGATGCCATCATTGCAATTCTTACATCCTTGGTCCACACAGATGAGGCAAGACCGTATATGACATTATTAGCACGCCTGATTGCCTCTTCGTAGGTGGAGAATTTCAGAACACTGAGTACGGGCCCGAAAATTTCTTCCTGAACAATTCTTGCGTTATCATCCTCCACGGTTGCCAGGGTAGGAGATAGGAAATATCCCCTGGTTCCTTTTTTTTCGCCAGCGAGAAGAACCTGCCCTTCCCTTTGAGCCACTTCAATGTATGATTTCACCTTATTGAACTGATCCCTGGAGACAAGAGGGCCCATGTCAGTCTTCATGTCTTCAGGATCACCAACTCTTACCCTTGAAAGCTTTTCCTTGAGAAGCTTGACGAATCTGTCGTAGACTTTTTCCTGAACGTAGAATCTTGTAGCTGCACCGCAGTCCTGTCCTGTGTTCATAAGCGATCCGACAACTGCGCCCTCTGTGGCGGCATCAATGTCCGCATCGTCAAATACAATGAAGGGAGCCTTTCCTCCAAGCTCAAGTGAAAGTTTCTTCACGGTTGAAGAGGCTTGATTGGATATCCTTGTTCCAACCTCTGTTGAACCCGTGAAGGCAATCATGTCCACTTTCAGACTCTTTGCAAGGGCCTCGCCCACCGTTCCACCAGGGCCAGTTACAAGATTAAATGCACCCTTTGGAATGCCTATGCTGTCAAGCATCTGGGTCAGTTTTATGGCAGTAAGTGGAGTAATGGATGCAGGCTTCAGTACAACTGTGTTTCCCATGAGAAGTGGAGGTATTGCTCTCCACCCAACCATCATCAATGGATAATTCCAGGGAACAATGACACCAACAACACCCACTGGTTCGCGCCTGAGTATGCTTGTGCCGTCGGCAATGTATTCATTGGCCGAAATACCTGTTTCAACTCTTGATGCTCCAGCAAAGAATTTCAGGTTATCGATTGTTGCCCCAATATCATAATCTGCAACCTGCTTTGCCGGCTTCCCTGTATTCAATGTCTCAAGCGTACTGAACTGAGACTTGTTCTCCTCAACCATTCTTGCCAGCTTCAATATTACTTCTGCACGCTCACCGGGCGACATGCGGGGCCATGGGCCATTATCAAAAGCTGCTCTTGCAGCATCAATGGCCTTCTCCACATCTTCAACTCCACCAAGTGGGACACTGGCTATTACTTCTTCTGTTGCCGGATTGATGACCTCATAAGTTTTTCCACTGGCAGCATTCAACCATTGCCCATCGATATACATTTTTTCCTTCTGCACATTTTCCATAATATCTCACCCATTTGTGTACAAACTAATACCAACATGAACTCAGCTTAAAAATAATTTACTATTTTGAATGCATGAGAGTAACATGGTATAAACTGATAATTATTTATTGTTAGAATGATCAGTCCAGTGAATCTTCCCAGTCTTCACGATACCTGCGCCTTTTCCTGCGCCTTACAGTCGGCATCCCATCACTGCCTGTGGAGGCGTTTTCTTCCATCCTGTAAAGAAGACCGGCATCACCGAGTGTCTTCCCTATCTTCTCAAAATCACTGGCATCGGCTATGCCAATAACGTTGTGGGATATTTCGAATGTGTTTATCTTTGAAAATGCCCTGCCGGACATGGCCTTCTTCATGAGAAAATTATCCCTGAAGACGAGAATGCCGGCACATCTCCTGACTGTAACTTCTCCCCAGTGTGAACCTATATCCCTCACTGTCCGGGACACATTATCCGGAATGGCATGAGCAGACTTCTTGCCAAGAATTGCAAGGAACTCATTCAGGTCACCAAGGTTGTTTGCGTAGAATCTCAGGCTCTTCTCAGTAATTCTGAAAACCATCCCTGTGGAAGCTGATATGAGCTCGCAACCATAAACCAGGTTTTTGATCAATTGAAAATCCTCAAGTGGGGACACAATGACTTCAAAATTTGACTGAACAACCGGCTTTGTAAGATTTTTGGCCACGTAATTCTTCAGTTTTCTGGAATCAACATCTGCTGATTGCCTGGTATGATCCTCCAGTGTCGCCATGACGACATCTTCGCCATCTTTGCCTTCCTCATGGACAATCCTGATGACACCCAGTCCGACCAGATGTTTAACAGCAGAGTTCAGCATCTTGCCGTCGGCCATGTCGGGTACTCTTTTTCTTATGTCGCCGCCTATGTCCCCATGCCCTTTCCAGTAGTAACTTTGCGATATATCCTCCAGGTATTTCTGACGGAATGTACTGATATTTTCAGGGTCCCATTTAATAAGGGTCCTCAGATCTGAGATGCTGTATGCAGCAGCTATTGATTTAAGAAAATTGTACAGGAAATTTTCCACTTTCGCAAGATTCCCTTCACTGCCTTCGGACCTGAACATGGCCTCGCTCAATGCACTTGAAATATATCTGCGGTTAATTCTTTCAATGACCGAAAGATCTGACATGGCATCGATGCCGGACTGGGTTATATGGTATGTTGAACTTGATCCATAGATGAAATTGGAATGCCTGCAGAAACTGTCCAGGAACGTCAAACTTTCATCATTCACAGAGAGTATGGATGTGAGTTTGTCTGTGGTGCGCCTTTTTCCCTGCAGCTCAAGATAGTAAGATGCTATGAGGAAGTTTCTGACACTTATTACTAGAGAATAATCTTCATCCTTCGTTTCAGGGACATCCAGATTGGTTACAGCTTTGATTTCTGAAAGCTTTTCCATTGACAAGAGTGACATCAGCTCATCAGGAATGATATATGCCATGTCCGTGCCATAATTATGTGACCTGGCAGATAAAAGAAGGAAACTGAATAAGAATTGACCCAGAAGATTTCCATTTGCAGAATCGCCCTTAACATGCCTGTCATTCCTGCCACTGGCGATCCTGTCACCTCTTTCCTTATGGGCAGCCATAAGCTGCAGGACCTCACCCGAGGATACAACACCATACATATCAGCAATCTGATTGTACACCTCTCTGGCTTCAGGTGGCATCTGGGAAAGAATATGATCAAACTCACTGATTACATATGAATACACGGCTCCTTTCAGGAAAACATCGCTGTTGGATTGCAAGGATTTGATATTCACCGAATCCAGGAACTCTTTGAGTCTGACCTTACCAGTATCCATCAGTGCATTATCCAGGGTCAACTGTGAGGAAAGCTTCATTGGGGACTTTGGGATAAATCTGTATTCTGCCGGCACAACCACATATTCCTCCAAATCCATTGTAACCTTGAATAGCAGGCATGAATCAATTGCATCATTCAGCGCCCTGGCATAAGATGATCCCTGGAACTTATTCCTTAAAATGGTAAGCGGCATTGGAATTATATACGATGAAGCAACATTGCAGATGTACCTTACAGAATATTCCATATAACGGATGTTGCCCATTGGATCCCCGCTGGAGATTATGTATCTTGCCAGAGAATGCGGATCCATTTCACGCTGTCCCCTGTCAGTGATGACTGATTGTTGCTTGAAGCGTTTCAGGATTTTCCTGTAGTAGGCAATGTCATCAGAGTGAATCTTTTCAAGTATCTGTGACAGAGTCATTACCCTTAGTATCTTATTGTTCATTCTGTCACCGTAGATTTTTCGAGGTTGTGCATCGTTCCGTTATTCCTATGCCACTGAGTGGGTTCACAGCATGCCTGCCATTGGTATTTTTTCTCAGACGTCCACAAAACGTTCTCAGGCATCCTCTTCACTCACCCTGACGCTGGATATCAGGTCCTCCTGATTTATTATGGTGTACCCATAGCCACGTTCTGTGAGAAACAGTTGCCTTCTCATGGAATATTCCTGATCAAGGGTGTCAGAGGTGACGATGGTGTAGAAGTATGCCTGAGTATCCCTTGACTTTGGCCTCAGTATTCTTCCAAGCCTCTGTGCCTCCTCCTGCCTGGAGCCGAATGTCCCTGAAACCTGAATTGCAACGTTTGCGTCAGGCAGATCAATGGCATAGTTTGCAACCTTGGACACCACCAGCATATTTATGTTACCTCTCCGGAACTGTGAATACAGTTCCTCCCTCATACTGTTCTTTGTCTTTCCAGTGATCACCGGAACACCAAGCATATCAGCTATTTTTTGCAGCTGGTCAATATAATCCCCGATGATCAGCACGGAATCATCCGGAGAGAGCCTCTGAAGAATTGATTTCAACGCATTTATCTTCATGGGATTTTCCGCAGCTATTCTGTATTTAAGCCTCTGTGGTGCAACCGCATACTCCATCATGTACTGTTCATTTGGGAATTTTACCCTGACCTCACTGCACACAGCGGTGGCTATCCATCCATCCCTTTCAAGGTCCTTCCAGGGTGCATCGAACTTCTTGGGCCCTATAAGTGAGAAAACATCGTCCTCCTTGCCGTCCTCTCTGATGAGGGTTGCTGTGAGTCCCAGCCGCTTCTTTGCCTGAATTTCTGAAGTGATCCTGAAGACAGGCGCCGGCAGCAGGTGAACCTCATCATATATGATCAGGCCCCAGTTCCTGGCCATGAACACGTTGAGATGGGGATATATCCTGGTAATATCACCCTCAGCAAGATCATCGGAATCACCAGGTTCCTCAGTGTCCAGTGACTTTGCAGCGGATTTCATTGTAGAATGAGTCAGTATCTGGTATGTTGTCACTGTTATGGGCTGTATCTCCTTGCTGTCGCCGGTGTATTCGCCAATCATAAGTGGATCTGCTGTTGATTTGTCAGTGATCTCTCTGATCCACTGTCTCACAGCCACTGTACCGGTTGTTATTATGAGTGTGTTCTCCCGTATTCTTTCCATTGCTCCCATTCCAACAACGGTCTTGCCTGCTCCGCTGGGAAGCACGATAACACCACTCCTGCTACCATCTCCCCCTGACAGGAATGATTCGATGGCTTCTTTCTGATAAGTGCGAAGACTGAACGGTTCTCCGGTGCTGGTTTTATCTGCCAGTGAAAAGTCAAGGGGATCTCCGGGCTGAAATCCCACCAGGTCCTCCACAGGATATGACACTTTTATAAGTGCCTGTTTCAGACGGCCCCTGAAAATTGATTTAACCCTGATTGCATTTGATCCTTCCCATCCATCCAGGAAATTCTGGATAGTTTTTCTGTTGGCTATCTCCTGTAACACTATTTCATCATCAGAAACGAGATAGATATATTCGGGATCAAAGTTCGAAGTTCTGTTCGGAGGAAGCTTGACAAGCTTAACCCTCCCGTATCGCCGGTACCAATCCTGGATATTGTGCAGTATATTCCCCGGGACATCATACTTGGAATTCGCTGACAGGGTGTCAATCATTTCGTCAAGAGATATGCCGGTGGAAGCAGCGTTCCAGACCGCAAGAGGCGTTATCCTGTAAGTGTGAATGTGCTCTGGTGACTTTATCAGTTCCGCAAACCTGCTGATCTTGTCCCTGCACGTTCTGTCAGGATCGGATTCAACCTCAAGAAATATTGTTCCATCACCCTGGACAACAAGAGGTTTCGATGTATTTGGATTCATTATTCACCTTATTTTGCGAATGAATTCATGACCGTATAAAAATCATATGATCATGCTGTTTGTCCGGTTTGATGGGTTTCAATTTCTCAATATGAAGCCAACCACTTCCCGATGTATGATTCTAGTTGATCAAAGTCAGGTATTTTACCAAATACCAAAGGCTTCATCTCCGTTGAGTAAAGTTTGCTTCTGGTTCCCAATTCCTGAAGAAATTGTTCGGAATCGAAACTTATGCCGTAGAAAGCAAGTTTTCCGTTAACCAATTCAACATTAAACTTAATTTCTTTATTATGAATCAAATAATAGAGATCAAATATGTCTCTGCCTTTCTCACTTGTAAGTATTGCCCTGACTTTTTCGCTCCCAACCTCATCAAGATTCATTCCGGACAAAGTTTTTACCGGAATATCATACTGGGGAAAGTCTATCTTCAGTGGTATGCCTGGAAGAAGGACCTTTTCTCTACCACTGACCTCCACATAGATTACACATCTATCTTTATTACTGGTATGCAACGGTCCATTTATCATGAATCCGACTGAAATCCCATGTTCATTGTCTTTGATTCTCTTGATCTCATTTTCGTATCCATAGAGTCTCAGGGAACTCGAGATAAATTCAGGGAAGTCCTTCTTGATAGTTCCTCTGGCAGTGAAGTCAAGAACTTCTGAAAACCTGCTCAGCCCATGAAATAACCAAAGATAAGTTCCACCCTTGAAGACAAGAGGATAGTCGGAAACGATGGTGAGGATAAGGCTCTGGAGATAATGTTTCTCCTGTTGCCATGGCCTCATCCCGAAGAGTTTGGAGATCTCTCTTAACCTTTGCGAATCAATCATTCCGCAACCTCTAGAAGCTTTAATTTTCCCTTTCCAGAAAATTTCTCCAGGTATGACTTAAATTCACGGAGTTTCCTGTTATGGAGATATGTTTCAAGGTCTTCCGATGAGAAATAATTAAGGTAATATCCATCAAGCAATGCCTTCTCCACTGTAGCAATAAAGCAATAACTTTCTCCAATGGTGTGGCGTTCATAGCCAAACATGAGCCCGGGGGGGAATCCTATGGTATTCAAGTCCAAGATTATCATAAGTTATGGAATTTACCGGTGTCACAGACTGAATTCTGTGTGGAACCTGCTGTGAAACGTTATGGAAAAGTAAGGCAGAGGACAGAGATATGTATGAAGGTTCTATAAGCTGCGATGCTATAACAAAATCGTTGTCTATGAAAGAGATTTTACCTCTAAGCAAACGTTTTGCAACTCCAATCTTCCAGAGCCTTGTCAGGTACACCGAAGCGGTATTGAAATCCTTGCCAATGAGGCTGGACAGCTGTGCTGTATTATAGACAGCCCTGTGAGAATTTACGGCCACTTCTTTGATTTTATACAGAGTTAGTTCCTTCGTTATCATCAGTCCGGTTTAACGATATTGTTCATACGGAATGACAATATAAACTTTGCAAATTTCCAGTTGTTTTTCAATTCCTGAGGTTACTGTGCATGATTTCGAATTGGTAATTGTAAGAGGATGCAACCTGAATAAAAGAAAAATGAAACAAATCAAAAAATGAATTCTGATAAATATTTATGACACTGAACTGACTGAAACAACAATCGGGATACTGATGCTTGAACCTGCATAGTTATTGCTGGCATCAGTTGAGAGTCCTATGTAGAATGAATAAGTGGCAGAACCACCGTTTCCAAGAGGTATGTTGAAATTCGAGAACAACGATCCAAGTGCGTATGCGTAGCCCGTCTCAGCTGGAGAAGAAATACCAGTGGACAGGCCACTTTCTGTAGTTGCGGCCAAATAGTCGCCTGCAGCTGAAAGTCCACTGATCCCTGACAGAGGATTAGCAGTGAATACATCATCTGAATTGAGGGAACCTGTTACATTGCTGAGATTAACGTTTACACCGGTCAATGTCAAAGCATTCAGTCCAGTTGTGCTGATCACTGGATCTGCGAATTCAATTCCAAGTGGGCCTTTGTCCTCAAGCACAAGATTGATCTGTACCCAGTCGCCTGGTGAAAGCTGGCTCACATTCACCCAATAAACAACGTTCTGTGCCCCAGACGATTCACTGGGAACTGTTGCCAGATTGGTCTCTTTATTGACGGGATAAACCTTGCTGTCATTCAAATAAGCTGTATTCGTGTTGCTTCCAAATCCGCCTGTGACTTTTACGCTAGTGTACTTTGAATATCCGGAATACAGTGTTGCATATTCATTTACAAAGATATGTCCAGCGGTTGCTGTTACATTTGTTGTTACGTCTCCACTGAAGGTCGAGAATGCCAGTGCACCTCCCATGACAACCAGTACAGGCATCATTACTAGAGCAAACAACTTTCTATTCATTTAAATACTCCTGAGGACAGACCTTTTGGATCTGCCCTCAATTCGCTAAAGATTTTCTAATTCACTTATGCAGCAGATGTCACACTTGCAGTCAGTGTAAGAGTTCCCGAGGTTTGTCCTACATAGTTGTTGCCGGCATTACTTGTCAGTCCTACATAAAACCAGAAGACTGCAGTTCCACCAGGTGCAAGAATGCCAGATGGTTCATAGGTTGAGCTCGTTGTATACGCATTACCAGGATAAATGGCATATTCCGATAGTCCACCATAGGCAAAGCCTGCATCCCCCGATGTTGTTGCAACAACTCCATTGGTGCTTGAGAACGTTGCTGGTACCCAAAGCGATCCTACACCAGAGAAAGACATTGCACCAAGATTCACTGCAGATGTACCTGTGTTGTTGATGGCAAATATCAGTGAGACGAAATCACCAGGGGCAAGATTATTGACACTGACTGAGAAAGTTGCTTCGCTAGATCCGCTCACGGCTGAGATGGTACCTAGTTGTTCAAGCGGTGCAACACCAGCAGTAGTCATTCCTACGCCATTAGCACCAGTTATTGTTACTACGGTATTTGTTGCATTGTATAGGGCAACATTTCCTGCTTCCGATAAGCTGAAGGTTGCAGACGAGGCTGTTACATCTGTGGTCACTGTGCCTGTAAAGGCTGAGAAAGCGAGGGCCCCGCTCATCACAACTAATACTGGCACAAGCGCCATTACTAACAATTTCTTGTTCATTTTGTTTTCACCAAAATTGTATGAGTTGTGCCATATATGAGATAAGTGAAACAAAATTATGTAGGGAAAATATGTACAAAAGATACAGAAAGGAATTAAGAATAGCTTACACCGAACTTATATTGCACCAGACGTTAGTCATAAACTGTTTGTTGAAAAGAGGTTATGGTGCCAGCAGTGAGCTACTATTATTACTACTTTATTCGTATTATGGAAATGCCGTTAAGCGCATATGACGTTATCATTCGGAAAGGTTATGTATTGAATTAATAGTTTATAGGCCCTTATCGTGGAAGGATCAGCGGTATTCAAGATCATCTCATAGGAAAAATCGCAATGTTGTTTACCAGGTTGCCATAGGCTTACATAAAATGAGCAAAAAAAGCTCAAATATTCAGAGATGAGACGAATTGCAAATGGATCATAAAGATGGGAACAATGAAAAGAACATACCCATATGTGATAGTAAATTTAAGCCCGATAAATTACTTGAAAAGGATGGAAGGAGATGAGATAAAACCTTTGGATGTCTTTTGATGGGTGCATCGTCGATGAAGCAGGGACTTCTGACACTTTATTGTGAAGAGGGAGTCAGCTTTCCATATTTTTATAGTTCCTAACTGCTTCATCCGCAGATTGCAGATCAAATTCCTCCGGATCATATTCACCAAGCCATTCCATTATGGATTCATGCTCCGGATCGTCAGGATCTGAAACTACTTTCAACATATTCTGATATCCATATGCACCGCCACAATCTTCTGGCGGGCCCTTTCTCTTTCCTCCGATGCACGATGGCAAACTCATGCTCTGATCGTAAGGAAGAACTTTCTGGACCAGTATACTGTGCTCCCAGTTATCGCCATAATCGTATGTGTAGGAGAATTTCGAACCCTCTCTTAACCCCAGTTGCGCCAGTTTTGTCTGCCTGGAATCAATGTCATCAGGAAACTCATCATCCATCTGTTCTGGATCTGCATAACGCTCACTTCCGATGTTAAATTCGTAAAGATGATAATTATACCACCCGAATGAAGCCTGAATGATTAGATGCAGGTCGTGAAGTGCTGTTGACGATCCTACAAGCAGCTTCCTCCATATTGGAGGAGAAATGCCTTTGATTGCAACACGAAGCTGGTAAACATCACTGATCTCTGACCTTGAATGCGTTCTTCGACTTCCTTTGCCATTCGATCTCTCATTGTTGGGAACAGGCTTTTCCATGTCCCTCTGCTTCCCTTTAGATTTCATCAGAGCTCCCTCCAGAATCTCTGTAACATCTGTTTTTTTAAGAACGTGATAAAAAAGGTCCCTTCTAAACTGATTCGAAAACTTAACGTAAA
The DNA here is from genome assembly GCA_002498845.1 of Thermoplasmatales archaeon UBA509. Classification (GTDB taxonomy): domain Archaea; phylum Thermoplasmatota; class Thermoplasmata; order Thermoplasmatales; family Thermoplasmataceae; genus UBA509. The sequence goes on from DAJC01000032.1 coordinate 10,562, forward strand.
TCTTCTCCCCAACAAGTGACAGGGTACATAGTGTTGTAGTTATTTTAACAGGCTGATATATTCTGCTATCATAAAATTGTATTTCGATGGGATTTCTGTCCATGCCGTCAACTGATTGTGTTACTGTTATGTCCATTCCCATGAACCTGAGCCTGAAATCGCTTTCTTCAAGATGCTTCAGAAATGCCATGAGCCGCATGATAACTAAGAAATCATTCAGCTTCACGGAAAACGGGCGTGATGAAAGTGTATTCACAACGGGTTTTCCGCCATGAAGTGGATTTTTCTCAACTGGAATTTTCAAGTTGCGCAGGAATTCGATCCGCTTTTCAAGAGTTTTGTTGGTGTTAAGCAGATACTCATTCATGATCCTCTGTAGAGTTGTAGCAGTGAAGAAGTCTGTATCCACTTCAACAACTTTATTGTATCTTTTTTCTTTGTTATTTCTTATGAATTCAACAATGGGCGCCGGCAGTGAGCCGCTTAACTCGGCAGGTGTCAGCCCTTCCTTGTTGACCGGAACTAGAAAATTGAAGTATCGCACTGCCTCATTCATAGCTCCTTCTATATCGTGAGTAATATCATACTCCTTATCAGGCATCAATATCTGAAAATCCACGCCCCTGATATGCGCCATATCTATAACCTCAAATGTCCTCAGATGTTTGCGGGTATATTAATTTCACTGAATAGACCCGGAGTCGTTTAGCAGCCGCTGCTGTGGAAGCAAGCTAAGAACTTTGTTTTTCACATTCAAAGCCACGTTCGGCCATAGACTTTTTATAAACAATCCTGTTTCCAATATT
>DAJC01000043.1:0-5021 GCA_002498845.1 Thermoplasmatales archaeon UBA509
AATATGACATCTGTCGGACAAATGATTAAATATTGGAAACAGGATTGTTCTATATGTCTGCATCCATGTATATAAATGAAATTCGACCAGGCACTTGCAATAAATGGCTCCGGCCAATGGTACCGTTGTATTCTGCAAATCCGCTTTTTTCTTGGCTTTTCTGACATGCGCCAGCCGGGACCATTTGAGGAGCCAGCATGAGCCAGTAATAGCGCCACTATCAGATTGTGGCGCGCCATGGTAAAATAGGCATTCACCGGATGATTGCAGTGTACAATGGAAACCATTGGTGTGGAGTGAGTTGAGCCAGTGGTGGATTCAAGTTACAGAAATCCTCTATTTCTATGGCTTTTCCGACAGGATGCATTTATGGCTACTGCTGAACCATGGTTCCGACAAGAGTTGTATTAGAACTTTCAGAATGTGTTTGAGAACCTCTGTTTTCAGGGATTCCTAAGGGAGCAAGCTTGGAACAAATTTGGAAGCCATATCAAACTGACGGCTAAGCCAGTGGTTCTGGATTGCTGGACATCGTAAATTACTTACCCATCAGATAGTTGCATGTGTACGATGGAGACCAGTGGTTCCGGGAGCCATTTCTGGAACCAGTGACGATGACCGTACATGTATCTATACTGGTGAGATGCATGACCCCAAAAACGTCCGGCTTAAGACTTGCAGTTTCTGGAAATTTTCGGTGAGACCTTTCTTAAAGGTGAGAAGATCGTCGGTGGCTAGAATCATGCCCAGCGCTTACTGAAGCCATGGACGGTGTGTGTATGGAAATTTACATCATATCCGAAGACTGAAGTATCAAAAGGGAAAAATCCCATTAACACACATACGATTACAGAAGTTGGGCCAAAATGGCTGTCATCCCATCTCCACAGTGAAGGCGTCTAACGAAATCTCAAAAATTGACATGAAATACGTCTGCATGCATGGAGAAAACAGAACATCCAGTCTATTTGAAATGATAGACTGAGTCTAATAAGAAATAGAAACCCTTATCCGCTGATTTTCCGTGCATAGTGAAATCCGATGATCGGTGGAATCAGGGAAGCAATCGGAAAATATCCCGGATATAACTGCACCTCTGATGATGTGAAGAAGGCAATGGATCTTACGCCCCCTGGATCAAGGAATAAAGATGCTTTCCAGTGTCTGGATGAGACGCGACAACGGCACTAAGTTTGTGATCAGATCTGTGCAGCTGTTCCTATGATCATTTAACATCGCAAATGAGAGGATACATCCTGCCACTCCAATGGAATGCACACATAGTATCATTCAGTTCCATACTGGAGAAGAAAGCGATAAGGAGGTTTGAGTTTTCTTCCTTCAAGGATCCAGGCAGCACAGTATCCAGGTTTATCTTATTCTACAGCAATGAAAGGCTGCACTCTGTGGCCAATTGCAGATTCCCTAGGGAAGTATATGAAAAATGGAAAGGAAACATAATAGAGGGATGGGCATTAGTCATAAGCCTGTCCACTCTCATAGAGGAACAAACCACTGACAATCATCCACATTTGGAATTTCAAGAAAAACGCAAATTATAATTTGCCTAATACAATCAAAGTAACATGGCATGGTATAAGATAGCCAAGGAAGGGGCCATGAAGGATGGGGACCTTTTCAAGGCAAACATAGAAGGAAGAGAGGTACTGCTTATAAGAGATGGAGCAAACTATTACGCAACATCGTGTTACTGCACGCACGAAGATTATGATCTCTCGGAAGGCTTCATGGATGATCATACTCTCATTTGCCCCAACCACTTTGCTGTTTTCAATCCAAAGGACGGCTCCGTGATCAGCCCGCCGGAGGGGTCAGGAGATATCGGCCCACTTCATTCCTACAAGACCAGGGTGGAAAACGGCCAGATAATGGTGGAGCTCTGACTGAAGCTGTTGTAACTGGTCGCGTATCTGAGGGCTGGAAGGCAGGATCCCCTGATCTTCACTCCCTCAATTCTGGAAAATTCTGAAAGCAAATTTCTTCATATGTGCAAATGTTAAAATTTTATGTTCAATAACTTACAAGCCTCAAATGTCCATAACTTCTGAAAATATAGCTGCAGAACCTCTAAAAAGACTGCATTTTCTCTGTGAAAACCTTCTTGCAGAAGGTGATCTCAATAAGATCAAGGAAGAAACTGCTAATGCCGTCCAGCTTGCTGACGAGGTTCCGGAACCGTTGAAGTCAGTCATTCTTGACCATTTGCACAGGATTCTTGGGTCCAGGGGGATCGACCGGGCTCATTATTACGTAAGATCCGTCATAAGAGACATTGGCAGTTCCGCAAGTGCCAGTTCACTGGAGTTCAACATAAATCTGTGGAAGGCCTACGACGAGATCAGAACAGACAGCCTCTGGATTCTTGGGAAGCGTGACCGGGAGGCAGGACACAAGGGATGGTACTGGGGAAATTTTGTCCCGCAGATTCCACACCAGCTGATGATGAGGTATACCAGGACATCTGACTGGATCCTTGATCCATTCTGCGGATCAGGAACTACGCTGATTGAGGCCATCAGAATGGAAAGGAATTCTGTTGGAATAGAGATAAACCCTGAGGTATATTCAAGGACCAGAGAGGCTGTGCAGTCACTGCCTCACGACGGAACAAGGGCGGAGATAATTCTGGGAGATTCCTACACTGTCGATCTGGTGCCAGTAATGGAAAGGAACGGAGTATCCAGCTTCGACATGGTGCTGCTGCATCCCCCTTACTGGGATATAATAAGGTTTTCAGATGATCAGGGCGATCTCAGTACCTCCCCGGACATGGAGAGCTTCATATCCCGGTTCACGCAGATAGCAAAAAAGTCCATTGCCGTGCTGAAGAGTGGAGGCTATATGGGCCTGGTCATTGGCGATGCGTACCGCGACGGAGAGATAGTACCGCTTGGATTCAGGTGCATGGATGCCGTAGCCTCCCTGAATATGAAGATCAGGGGAATAATTGTGAAGGACATCCAGAACACCCGAGGCAAGAGAAGCAGCGAAAACCTCTGGAGATACAGGGCGCTCAAGTCAGGATTCTATGTCTTCAAGCATGAGTATGTGTTTGTGTTCCAGAAACCGTGATCATTCTTTCCACGGATTCTTCCCGAGATAGCTCAGGAATCCATCAATGAACTCATTCACATCACAGACAATGCCGTAATCCGAATATTTGAATATCTCTGCGGCTGGATCACTGTTCACGGCGAGAACTTTCCCGGCGTACCTTATGCCCACCACATGATTCGCCTGGCCCGATATGCCAAGGGCAATATAGAAGGCGGGCGAGATGGACATTCCTGTGAGCCCAACCTGCTGCTGCCTGGGAAGAAAATTCATGTCAACCATAGGCCTTGTGGCACCCACCGATGCATTCAGCGCATCTGCAAGTTTCAGCACATCCCTGACCGAATCTCGCTTCTTTATGCCCCTCCCTATGGCTATCACGGCATCACTTGAATTGAGGGGCCTGTATTCTGAAGGTACGGGTATGGTCTCAATGAGTTCCTGTCCTGATCCATGGCCTGGTGGAAACTGTTGGATTCTTGGTTCTTCAGAAGATCTGACGCTCCTGAACATTCCCGGTCTGACGGTGGCCATTGCGGGAGTTTTCCTTGAGTATATGCTTGCGATTATGCTGCCTCCGAAGGCGGGCTTGTACTGGATGAGCCTTCCATCTTCCACCTGCAGATCAACGCAGTCAGCGGTGAGGCCCAGGCCAAGTTTTGCCGCTACCACAGAAGCTACATCCCTTCCGTCGGAATTGGATGGAAACACAATGTATGCAGGTTCATACTGCCTTATGAAATCAATTATTGAGCCAGCCAGGGATATGTAGTCCCGTGAATCCACATAGTAGAGGTCATGGCAGGGAATCCCTCTCAATTTATCTGCAGGAATGTTTCCAATCACGGCCACATTCATGGGATGCTGCAGGGCCATCTGGGAGATTCTTGACGCAATCTCCATTGCCGTCTGCGCATCGCCAACCGCAACCCCCAGCACAAGAGGATTCCCGTTCACATATGGCGGCATATGGAATTCTGTGCTACCCCCCGAAGACTTGGATCTTGCTGATTTCATCAGTTCAATGATCCTGCCATATACTTTATCGTCAAAGTCAAGCATTGAAACCTTTCTGGAACTCTCCATTGATCTTGTGCCGGTCACCACAGTGGGGCTGTATTCCCTGCCGTCTATGTCAAGGCCGAGCCATGCCGAATCAACTATGACTACGCGATCCCCCATGTCAGGAACATCAGGCTTCACCGCCCTTGCCCTGTTTATCTTTTCACTCACGGAAAGCACTGCAGGAATTTTGACGTGGTACCTCTCAATCCCATTTTCACGGTCCTGATCAACAACAATGGTATTCTCCGCCGTATCAATATCAATTTTTGAAACCGATGACCTGAAGCTGTATCCAAGCATTGTCGCGACCTCAGGCGGTACCTGCGACGTTTCACCATCAAGTGAATATCTGCCTGCGAGGATTATGTCTGGTTTTATCCTTTCTGCAAATTCAGCAAGTATCCTTGATGTTGCCAGCGTATCTGAACCTCCGAACTTCCTGTCTGTTATGAGATAAGCTTCATCTGCTCCCATCCTCAGGGATTCGTTCAGTATGTCGGCAGCCTGTGGAGGCCCCATGCTTGCAACCACGGTGTGAAAGCCAAATTTCTCCTTCATCCTGATGGCTTCCTCAACAGCCTTCCTGTCAAATGAATTCATTGAGAGTGGAACGTTTTCCCTGACAATCCTGTTTGTAGCTGGATCGAACCTGATGCTGTTCACATCCGGGACCTGCTTTGCAAAAACCAGAACCTTCATGGCGCAAAATTCGCTTACACTATAAATATGATTTGTGTTCCGGTCCTGTAATCCTTTCCTCTTATGTTATCATGGTAACTGCTTCACGGAGATGCCCCCATAATCATATCCGGGGTCTCATTCAGGATCCAGCTATTAATTTCTGATGATTTTTGGCCTTTAATTTTCCATGGGCTCGCAAG
>DAJC01000043.1:5112-21526 GCA_002498845.1 Thermoplasmatales archaeon UBA509
GCAAGCCAGTATCAGTGGTGTCCATGATGAAGTAATTTGAGAAAGGAGCTTACTTCAGGACTGCCCTGCAGGGGGCGCCATCCGTGTCTATCCTTATAGGCAGGCACATGAGTTCGTATCTGCCTGGCTTCACGTCCTTCAGCATCAGTCCCTCTATTATGGCAATTCCTTTCTCCAGCAGTATCTTGTGAACTTTCATTCCCTTTGTTCCAAACTGCTCAATGGACAGGTAATCAATACCTACCGTTTCCACTCCAAGATCAACAAGCCTTTTTCCTGCACTCTCTGAAATGTAGCAGAAATCCTCATGGAAACTGTCATAAAGGCCCGAATTCTTTGTCTTGAACAGCACTCTCTTCTCCACGGTGCCTGGAATATCCTGAGCATTGATGGCATTACCGTTAACTTCCACGACGGTTGCAGGACCGTTGAGGTGTTCCAGGGGTATGGATGACATGGTTCCTCCATTGGGCAGAGCGTGGAACGGCGCATCTATATGTGTGCCGGAATGGGTTTCCATTATGACCCTGGTGATGTGCACTCCATTCTTCTCATGGGTCATGTAGTCGTAATGCTCGTACCTTGCATCTCCGGGATACGTGATCAGGTTCCAATCCAGTGGCAATGATATATCGATCATGAATCACTATTGGCGCTTTTTATAAGACCTTACCGCCCTCTTTGTCTGGTGACCGCAAACAGGGCATATCTCCACGTGCTGCCGGAACGTCTTTCCACATCCCGTGCAGCGGTACTGCCACTTTATATCCCTGTCAATGGGCTTCAGATCGGCTCCCATGAACTCTATTCCAAGCCTGCTGGCCACATTCTGCATGGCATAGTCATCTGTAACAAGGATGCCATTAAGTTCAAGGCAGAGGGCAATCAAGTCCAGGTCAGTGCTGCTGAGTTCGTGCAGATCACCGGTTGCTTTAGCGGCTTCTTTTGCGGCATACAGACTTTCCTTTCCGGGGGCCAGTATGTCCATCATGTCGCTGCTGAAATCAGTGTATCTGGCAATCTTTCCCAGCCTTATTTCATCCAGCACAGATGGAGTTGTGACTATGTTTCCATTCATAAGGCTCACCCTGCGTGAAAGAATGGCAGATGTGTCAAGAATCAGTTTCTTTTCATGGATTTTGTCGTCATTCATTGCGGCCTTCTGATCCCTTATCCCTGTGGGGAATATGAACAGCACGGAATGTCCCCAAAGGTACAGGAATCAGTGTTTCCTCCTTATGAGGGACACACCACTTACCAGAAGAACTATTCCGAAGAACAGAAGCACAAGGTAAAGAACCTCAGTCTGGAAAAATGATTTCGGTGGCTGGTAGCTGATGACAACACTCTGGTTGCTTCCTGATACGTTCACGTATCCTGAAGATGGACCGTTTGGAGTTGTGCTGCCACGCACATCATACCTGTAGGTGCCGTTTGGCACCTCGAAAGTTACCGTCTGGCCGGTGGTCATGTTTGTAAGCCCGTGGAAGGAAATTCCCCATAATGTCCCGGAAGAGAGGCCAGTTTCCCTGAATGTCACAAAATAACCATAGCTGTAGTTCACGTATACAGTCTGATTCTGGCCGTTGGTGTTCAGTGACACCACAGATATATTAGGGGCATCGTAGCCGGATGGGAACATGTAGAATGTGTACTGCCCTCCATACAGGTAGAAGGTTATATTGTCCGTTGTTCCAGATAGTGTCTGGTTTGAAGTGCTGTTCTGGGCCATCACACTCCATTCCTGGTTGGCAGGGAGGCCACTCTCTATAAAGGAAACATTGAACTGCCCATGCCGGAATTTCATGGAGATGTCAAGGGTCTTGCCATTAACGGTGAAGTTACCGGACTGGCCGTAATAATTCGGATCAGCGGGCATTCCGGTATAATTATATGACCCGTTTGGAAAATACAGTGCTGCACTATAACCTGAATACTGGCGACTGTAATTCCACGCATTAAGTTCCCATGTATCATTTGCTGGAAGCCCCGACTGTGTGAAATTCACCACATATCCATATTTGAAGATAATGTGAACTGTTACGTTTCTGCCAGTGATATTTATTGACGACTGCGGGGGAACCCCCACCATGCTTCCAACATGAGGTATCTCGTACTGGAATGTCCCGTTGGGGAGGCTCAAATTGACGTACCTGCTGTCAGCGCCTGAAAGAAACGATCTGCCCACAATGCTTACAGACCAGCCTGTACCTGCTTTGAGACCTGTCTCAACAAAGGATACGTTATATCTTTTGATGTTGCTGTCCTGTATGAAGTTGTATGCATTTATTGAACCCCAGCCAGTGACAAGATTGTAGCCCGGTGTTACATTGTACAGGCTGTTTCTGCCGTATGACACATTGTAGAACGGCGATCGGGTCAGCCGGGACTCCTTCAGGAATGCTGGATCGTACTGACCGGTTCCAAGTTTGTATATCAGGGGATCAACGAATCCCAATGGAGCCTCTGCACTGGCGTTGAGGTATGCATCCATTGTTGCGATAATTCCGGCTTCAACGGGCGATGAAACGCTTGTTCCTGAGACCACGAACAGACCGCTTGCCGTGGTGTTGGAATAATAAATAAGCGTATTGTTGGCAAGGGCTGCAATGTCAGGCACTCCTCTCCCAGCTCCCTTCAGCACAGTATTGGCGGACGAATTGGTCTGCCAGGATGGCTCATGGTATACGGTACTTATTCCTCCGGTTGAGCCAACGGTATTGCCTGGAGAAGGCATATACCACGCGCCCTGTTCCTGGACTTTCAGCGTTGTGGTGTTTACTGTAACGTTTGTGCCTCCCACTGCCGTTACTCCGAAGGTATTGTATCCTATGGATGAAGGGAACTGCACCATGTCCGGCGGGCCGGCATATTTGGGGCTGCTTGTATTATCTGCCGAATCTCCGCTGCTGGCCAGAACTGTTATGCCTCGAGCCTGAGCCTCCTGCAGATATGTGTTCCATGTGGAATCAGTCCCGTCTGACCCACCCCAGGAATTGGATATGACCGTGAGGTTCTGAAAATTCAGCGCAGTGGCAAAGGCCTGCGTCAGATCTGTTGTGCTTGCCTGAGGGCCGTATATGTTGTATATCTGGGCTCCAGGTGCAAGGCTTCCAGCCATCTCAAGATCAAGAGTGTTCTCGATTGTCGCTCCTGAGGTGTCCTTCTCTGCTGAAACACCTGGTGCAGGGGCGCCGTCTATTGGCACCCCAGTCACCGTTGGGAATGGCTCAGAATACGTTCCGTTGGGATACTTAGGATATGAATCCTGAAAGTATTTTGTTATATCAGATGGATTGAAGGGGGCTGTATAAGTTGTGATCCCTTTGCTGTTTGTATAGTTGCCTGACCATAAAAGGGTGGCTATGACCTCACCTCTGTCATAATGGCTGCCGAATAACTGGGTTTCGTTGTAAGCCACCTGCATGTAAGTACCGTAGAGCGCTTCGGCACCGTTGCTGAGATACCCAACCTTAGGATATCCCCCTGCGGTGTCTGTTCTGACAGTCTCAAGCTGTTTCAGCTCACCTTCCACATTCAGGCTGAAGGAAAGCTGCGGGGATGTGCCAAGGCCCACTATGTCATAAACCTGAGACGACAGCCACTTTGGAAGCTCTGGGCTGGACGAGGGCCCCGTAACCATGGAACCGTTCTCAGATGCGCCCACCAGGTTTGTATGGAATGCATTGCTTATGGCCTGGCTGCTTCCTGACATTGCGATGGTGTTCCTGCCCTGGAATGTTGTTATGTTCACCATGCCGGCAGACCTGAAGTAGGCAACTGCCCTGTCGTATTCAGCTGCAGATGGTGAGAAATTGGCGTAAAACTGATCCGCAGTCATGTAATGGCGATATTGAGGGCTGGAAGGATCAGAAAGATTGTGAAGGAAAGACTGCAGCCTGCTCTCATTGCTGTAGTTCAGGATCACCACTATCTGCTCCTTTCCCGTGTATGGCGAGGATCCATTCACAACCTTGCCCAGGAACGGGACATTTACGAGTGCCTGAAGTGAGTCGGAAACATGGGAAAAAGCAGGCAAAGGCGATGCAGAAACGGTATCATGCTGCTGGAAAGCAGAGTTGACCATGAGAAAAGCCATGGCAACAGCCAATACTGTTACCGCTATCCTGGTTGACCTGCTTCCATTCATGAGCATGGTTAGGAAACCTTGTAGAAAAACTTTTCAGGGATTTTTTCATGATTTCTTCTATTTCTTCAAGGTCTGTTCCTCTATGAGTATCCTCTTCAGTGTTCTTCCGCTTATGCTCTTTGGCATGGAATCTCTGAGGTAGAACTCTGCTGGAACCTTCTCCTTTGAAAGCCTGCTTTCGCACGCTTCCCTGAGTCTGTCTATTGAAACATCTTTTCCACTGGCAGGTACCACCACAGCAACTATTTTCTGGTCTCCCTGCCCCGTGTCCAGGCCGATAACCGCGGCCTCAGATACTCCTTCGACCTGAGAAAGGAATTTCTCAATTTCTCCCGGACTGACGATGACATCCCTTGATATGAGAAATTCCCTGTGATAATCCGTTACGTAAAGGTAACCGTCCTCGTCTATCCTTGCCATGTCTCCTGTCTTCAGCATATTGCCGGAAAAATTTCCTTCAGTGCCCTCTGCTGGAAAATATCCCCTGGTTATCTGATTGCCCCCAAGAAGGAGAAGGCCAACCTTGCCGTGTTCCAGGTCTTCCCCTGTGGCCTCATCCACTATTTTCTGTGTAACTCCCCTGAGAGGCCGACCCACACTTCCCTGCCTTATCTGGTTCCTGTCTGCGGGCTGCATGTGGGTGATGCCGGTCATCTCCGGCACATCGTAGTATTCAAGCACCGGGACCTTGAATTTCTCCTGGAACATTGATCTGATTCCATCGTTCATGAGATATGAGGGGCAGAGAGCTCCCTTGAGGCTCTTTGATCCCTGCAGCGGAACGTTCTCATCAGCCATTGAGTATATGTCGTTCGGCATTCCGCATACATAGTCGCAGTCAAAGAGGCTGCACAGCCTGGCCAATCTTTCATAATCATTCCTTTCGTACGCGCATATTACTGTTCCGCCCAGAACGGCAGGAAGCATTACTGATAACTGAAAGCCCGAAGGAGAGAAAACAGGTGTGGATGAAGCAATCCTGAATCTTCTCTTTGGTATCCTGAGATTCTCCCTCATGCCGGCTATGGAGTTCAGGAGGTTTGAACCGCTGTAAGTTATGCCCCTCAGATCGCCATCTATGGACGGAAAGACAAACATTACCGCCGGGTCTGCTTCCAGATCCACCTGCTCCTCCTCGCCTCTGGGCTCAAATATCATTTCACTGAACCATGCAGTGGTCACCCCTGTGGTGGCGAGCTTAACGGATTTGGCAATCTGCCCTGCCGTGACCGATACGGCTTTCTCAAACGGCAGGAATTCCTGCAGTCTTGTTAGTATAATTCCGGATATTCCGCTTTCCTGTTTCACCGTTATATCGGCGGTGTAGACTGCCACAAGCACCTTGATGCCTGTGAAATGTATGACATTCTCCATCTCCCATGTCGTCAGGAGGTGATCCATGGGAACTGCAACTGCGCCTATCTTCATTGCAGCAAAGAACGTCACCATGAACTGCGGAGACAGCGGCAGAGCAATCCCTATCCTGTCTCCTTTCTTCACTGAAAACTTCTTCCTGAGTGTTTCTGCCATGGAATCAGCCATTGAGAGCAGGCTGTGATATGTGACATGTTTTCCGTGGTAAATTATTATGGGAAAACTTGTGTTATGGGATTCAGCGTCGTGGAGGATGGAGTAAATTGAACGTATTCCGCCCAGCCAGCCTTCCTCACCAGTAACTGTGCTTTCCACCATTTCCATGCACCATCAGGTAATGGAATAACGCATGGTCTCCATAAAATCTTTTCCGGTGTGACCCACGTCGGAAATGGATGGCGAATACAAGGGATTATAAACAATTTCTATCTGATCCACGTGAGAAAAATGCCGGGAAAGGTTTGGCTAGACGGGAAAATTGTTGATTATGACAGCGCAAGGGTACCAATCCTGACGCATTCCCTGCAGTACGGTACCGGGATATTTGAGGGCATAAGGGCCTATGAGAATTCTGGAGTTGCTTCTATTTTCAGGCTCAGTGATCATGTAAAGAGGTTCCTAGACACGGCACGTGTTTACCACATGAATCTTGGCTTTTCTCCCAGTGATCTTGAGGAAGCCATCATTGAAGTTGTCAGGGCAAATGCCCTTAAGGCATGCTACATCCGTCCATTCGCGTACTATGCCAGCGATGATATATCGCTGTCAACTAAAGGGAAGAGGGTTAGCGTTGCCGTTGCTGCAGTTCCATTCGGGCAGTATTTCGGAGACAAATTGTCCCAGGGTGTGAAATGCCGCGTATCCTCATGGAGACGCATAAATTCTGACATCCTTCCTGTCCAGGCCAAGGCCAGCGGAAACTACCTCAATTCCATCATAGCCTCCATGGATGTGGAAGGCACGGATTTTGATGAGGCCATACTGCTCACCTCAAGGGGCTATGTTGCTGAAGGGCCGGGGGAGAACATATTCATTGTGAGGAACGGACGTCTTCTCACGCCAGGTGTGGAATCCGACATCCTGCTTGGCATCACAAGGAGTTCAGTCATTGAAATCGCCGGGAATCTGGGCATCAGGACTGAGGAGAGAGAGGTACACAGGGAAGAACTCTACACTGCGGACGAAGTATTCTTCTGCGGAACAGCCGCTGAGATCACGCCAGTTATAAATGTGGACGGCGTTCCTGTTGGCAACGGGAAAAAGGGCACCATAACCTCAAGGCTGCAGAAAACATACTTTGACGCTGTCACCGGCAGGCTTCCGGAATACAGAAGATGGCTTACTCCAGTCAGCTGACACCTGTTTCAGGCATCTTTGTGTCGCTTCTGCAGAGCAGGGCACATACTATGACGGTGGCTCCTGATCTTCCAGCCACCAGGGAGTGCTTGACCATAACTGGAAAAGAGTGAAAATCCCCCTTCTTCATGGTCTTCCTTCCACCATCAATCTCTGTTTCGATGGTGCCTTCCACAACATATACCCACTCAAACCTGTCCCTGTGATAATGCATTGGATAAACGGCGCCTGGCTTGAACTTCAGGAACTTGATCATGCCGCTGCCCATGGAGTTTACCACGCTCTGTAAAATTCCCAGCTTGCCGTCAGAGACTTCATCCCATTTGATATCCGCCAGAGAGATTCTCTCCATTTCGCTACACCATATACTTCAGGGTTAATATAGATTATCCGGGGAAACCAGCTTACCAGAATGTAATCATTGTAATTCAGTAGCTTTCATCCAGGGGGAGTGATTCGGCGACCCACCTCTGCATGCCGCCAAGGACATTTGCAACTTTGAAGCCGTTATCTGCAAGATATACAGATACCACCTCGCTCCTGTTTCCGTGGGCGCATATTACAGCGTATTTCCTGTCCTTCTGAAGATCGCCAAGTTTCTCCGGCACCTCATTCATGGGTATCTTCAGGCTGTTGCTTATTGTGCCCATATTCCACTCGAATGGCTCCCTTACATCAAGGATTACATATTCATCCAGTCTGGAACTCAGGTCTTCTGGAGTGATCTCCTCAACCGATGCCACAGAAAGTCCGGATGATTTCCAGCTCTCCAGCCCATCCTGCATGACATGAACAACCTTAAGGCCAACAGAAGTAAGCTCCTGCGCACCCCGGGAACCTGTCTCTGCATTTGGAGCAACCAGCACAATATCAGGTGACTGGCCGTTCAGCCAGTTCCTGATTGCCCTTGCCCATGAGTACGGGCTGAAGGGAACGCTCACGGATCCTGGAATATGGGATGCCATGTAATCGCTGCTGCCCCTAGCATCAATGATTAGTATCTTACCTTCCTGCACTTTTTCCTGAATTTCATTCAGTTGCATTTACTGTCAGATGACGATATTTATCAGGATAATAACTTTGCTGAACAGTTCTGACACCTGTAGTCGGTACCGTGGTTCATATCTGTGGAAATTTCAGATGTTTTGAATGTACGGTGAATTTAGTTCGCTCACTAAACTATCATGGCAGTGATCAATATTATATCCGTTAATTGTATGTGAAGACGACAAATGTTCCACAATGACAGAGAAATAAAGCAACTTGGCCCAAGGCTTGGCGTGAGTCTCTGGCTCCTGGCCGCCGTATTCTTTACTGTGCTGTCATTTGTCATACTTCACGTCAGCAATACCTGGAACCTGTTCACCATCTACGCCACCCTCTCGTGGTCCTTCGGTCTGCCCATCATAATGATGAGCTTCATAGGGGCACTGAGAAGCAGGAGCTTCAGGATGTCTGATTTCAAGGGAAGAATACCGAACCTGGTAATTTTCGAGATACCCACCATTGCCAATGAGGATGTTATCCCGGCCCTGTCAAGGGTTGTGGATTCAATCATAAAGTTTGCGCCAAGAAACCTTGACAACTGGCGCATCGACCTAGTCACAGAGGAGTGGTCTGAGGCACGGGATGCAATTGCTGAAAAGTACGGGTCACTGCCAAATTTCAACCTGATTGTTGTCCCCATGGAATATCAGACAGAGAGCAGATCGCTGAACAAGTCAAGGGCACTGCAGTATGCAACTGAATACCATATTGGAAGGGGCGAGAACAGCGATGCCATCTGGATATTCCATCTGGACGATGACGCATCGATAGGTGAAGACACCGTGGCTGCGATTGCTGAGCACATAAAGTTCAAGGGGCATGAGTATTACATCGCCCAGGGTGTACTTGCTTTCCCGCACCATCTCTCAAAATCCATAATACCGAAATTTGCTGATTCCATGAGGCCGACTGATGACCTCACAAGATTCTACTTTTTCACGGCACTTCTCAAGACCCCGCTTGTTGGCCTTCATGGAGAGAACCTCCTGGTCAGGTCTGACGTTGAGAGCAGCATAGGGTGGGACAGCGGAAACCGCCCCATTTCGGATGACAGTTGCTTCGGCCTGCGTTTCTCTGAGAAATATCCCGGAAAATCCTCTTTTCTCCCGGCATTCACCTATGGCGCATCACCATCAAATGTCAGGGATATGCTGAAACAGAGAAGAAGGTGGCTGGTGGACCTGACAAACCTTGGAGTTTACGGGCCGCTCCCATGGAAATACAGGCTTCTTCTCATCTATTCAGTTATATTCTGGAGCAGCATGGCCACCCAGAACATAATGCTGGTGATACTCCTGCTTGAGGGGCTTCATCTCATTGCGTTTGAGCTCATAACTCCCCCAATGGCTGTCATGTGGGCGTTCACATTCAGCTTCTGGATATGGTTCTACTGGAACGGGCTTCAGATAAACAGCTCTGTTTCAGAAGAGAAAATGCCTTTCTGGAAGAAGGCTGTCATAATGGTTCCCCTGTTCTTCCTGGTAATAGGCCCGCTGGAAGCTCTGGGAGGCGTGATGGGAATCTATGCATTCCTCAGGAATGAGAGAAAATTCGAGGTCATCAAGAAACCCACGTGACTTCCCCATATCCTTTCGGAAGAGGATTTCTCGCTCATTTTTGTTAAATCATAAGCTCTTCCAGATGCAGTCAATGATTTTCACTGCCCTGGAACATTCCATCTGCCCGGATGCCGTGGGATCCCCAAGATGGCAGTATATCATCTCCGATCCAAGCAGGGAAAAGGCAATGCGGCTTTCGGGACTGCCGCCAATTTCCATTATGGACAGATTCTCAGATTCCTCAAGTATATGCAACATAGAGGAGCGAGAACCGTGGGATGGCACATACGCGATCTTCACGTGTTTGCTCATGCCTCTGGCTTTTTCAACAAGTCCTGAAAGTGCTGATCTCTCAGGGAGCTTCCCGAGAAAATGCATGGATGATATGAAAGGCTTAATGCCCGTCCGCAATGATGTGACTAGCTCAACATCAACCATGAAACCGTCCCTGACGGCCTTAGAGAGGAATGCTTCCCTGATGTCGTCAGGAAAATGATTTATTCCGCCCTCATCCCTGGATCTCAGGGTAAGGATGCACCTCCCGGCAAAGGGCTTCAGCAATTCCAGGATTTTCGGGTCCACTTCTCGCATATAATCGAGCCTCAGTTCAACCAGATCACAGATTCCTTCCGAATCTTTGATCTTCCTTTCCAGGGAGTCAAGGCTGAATACGGGGATTGAACCGATGAGAATTGGCCTTTTCACTGCACTAATTTTATATCTCCTCCCATTGCCGCAAGGTCCCTGAAGAACCCGGAATTGCTCTTTGATACACAGTCCGCGTCCCTGATCCTTCCACCGGCATGCAGTGAAAGCACGGAAGCAAGCATGGCGATCCTGTGGTCTCCAGCCGCATCAAGTACAGGATTTTCCATGGAAGGCTGGCCGTGAATTGTTATGCTGCCATTGGCACTGACACTGACTCCGAATGCCGAAAGTGTCCTGGTGATGGTGAGTATGCGGTTGCTCTCCTTGGACTTCAGCCCTTCTGTTCCTGAAATGGTTGTCCTGCCTGACAGGAATGGAGCAAATGCTGCTATTGACACTGCCATGTCAGGTGACTGGCTTGTGTCCATGGTGATGCCATTTCCGGAATCCGACCATGCAACATGCCATGTCCCATCTTGGAAACTGCTTTTCACGCCACTTTCCTGCAGTACACCCACAATGCTGTGATCACCCCACCAGCTTTCCTGTTCCGGAAGGCCGCTGATTCTTATATCTCCGCCGGTTGCATAGGCTGCAGCCGCATAGAATGAAGAGAGAAGATAGTCACCTGGAACATGGCCTGAATATTCCTTCATGTCTCCTCCATTGATCCGGACAACGTTTCCGCTGAATGTAATGTCTGCTCCAAGGGATTTCAGGATGCTGCATGTCAGGTCTATGTAATGTCTTGAGACAATGGGCGGTACAATTTCAATGCGCCCTCCCCCATTCATGAGAAGTGCAAAAATCAATCCTGATATGGATTGGCTGCTCTCACTTCCCTTTATGGCGACATGATCGGCAACAGCCCTTCCAGACATCCTGAGTGGAATGGAATCGGATGAAAAGCTGATTCCGGCCTCTGAAAGTGCCCTGACCTCATCTTTAATTGGTCTGGCCCTCAGCGTCCTGTCACCATCTATGGTGAATTCTCCACCCAGGTATGCCAGAAGGGGAAGAGCCATTCTCAGGGTGGTTCCGGAACCGCCGAAGTATAAATCAGCCCTGTGTTTCAGCTCTTCTCTATGCCGGCTGAAGCTGTTTTCTCTCCTGATAATTCCCAGCCTTCCAACAAAGTCCACTGCCATTGCAACGTCTGATGAATCCGGCAGGCCCTGAACATTCACATCATGTATGAGAGAATACAGAACAAGGCGTATGGCATGGCTCTTTGATGCTGGAGCCATCATATTGCCGGATATTCTTGACTTCTTAATCACTGCCATCATGCATGATCGGCCTCACAACCATTGTTTTACCCCTGCGTGAAAAACAATCCACAAGGGGGCCTTCCTGCCCCTCCCTGAATAGAGCGAAAACAGCCGGGCCATTTCCAGTGATGCCTGATGCAATAGCACCATAACGGTCCGCAGTTCTGATGGGTTCCATGCTGTATCCCAGGTGCTCGGCCACAAGCCTTCCGTTAAGGTTCATGGCGCCTGTTATGTCTCCCGACCTGGCAAGGTGTACTGCCTCCATGAATTCAGAACTGTGTTTGCGGAGGATCTCTGGCCCTGCAATCCCACGCTTTCCGTCAAGCAACAGTACGAACACGGTTTCCCAATCAAAGTCAATTCTCTGTTCGATTGCCATTGCTGTGTTGTTTGTCAGGAAACTCCCTCCATGATATGCAGCCACTGCATCGTCAAATGCCCCCGTCACTGATAGTCCAACCTCCCTTGATATGAGGGCTGAAAGCAGCGGAGGGTAGCCTGAAAGGCCTGTGGCCTTCTGGAGGCTTTCAATCAGTGCCACCGAAACTGCGCTGCTGCTCTTCAGCCCCATGCCGGCCGGAATTCCGGAATTGATCTTCACACCGTACCTCTTCCCCGTTGATTTGTGGAAGTATTCCATAACAGCGTTGACAAGATCAGACTGTTGAACCTCAATACCACGCTCCATGACGCAGGATTCAGCCTGCAGATCAACAGCAACTGCTGCCCCGTATCCTGTTGGGATGCCATTCAGGATGGATATTCCCCCGTGGCCTACTGAGCATATTCCTTCATGTATACTTTCCATTTTTCCTCCATTTCAGCTGCAGCCGCTCGCGATATCCTTGAAGATGGGAGTATGCCTTCGTAGAGATAGAAATCCGCAAGAACCAGCGCAACCATTGCCTCTGCTACCGCAACACCACGAACGGCAACAACCGGATCATGCCTGCCAATTACTGATATGCTTCCAGGTTCCATTGTGTCCAGATCCACTGTCTTTGCCGGTTTTCTTATGGAGCTTGTGGGTTTGAACGCACATCTCACAACAATATCTTGTCCCGTGGTTATCCCCCCCAGTATCCCGCCGGAGAGGTTCCTTTCAGTCCGGAGATCTCCTGAGCTATCCCTCACAATTGAATCGGAGGCTTCACTTCCCTTCATGGCTGCACTCCTGAAACCAAGGCCATACTCGAAACCTGTGGCTGCAGGCATTGACATTATTGCCGAGGCCAGAGCTGACTTTATCTTCCAGAAAACAGGATCGCCCATTCCCGGAAGAACACCCGATGACTGGACTTCAACAATACCTCCCGCACTGTCGCCCTCCGAGAACAGCCTGCTTATTATTTCAGAGAATTCTGCATCCCATTCACTGTTCCTTGCCCTGGTGGGAAAACGTTTAGACCCCATTGCCTCTGAGAACGTGACTGCATCATTATCACCTCTTCCTCCAATTGACTTAAGGTAGGCAGCAACCTGTGTGCCTGCAAGCATGAGAAGTTTCTTTGCCACGGCACCGCCTATGACCCTTGAAAGTGTCTCCCTGGCACTGCTGCGGCCTCCACCCACGTAATCCCAGTTTTCCCTTCCGTATTTCTTTATGAATGAAAGATCGGCATGTCCCGGCCTGGGAAGGTGAGAAACATCCCGATAGAGGAGAGGTTGGGGATCGCTGTTCCTCACCATAACCGTAACAGGCGATCCTGTTGTGTATCCGTTGTATGTACCACTGACTATATCCGGATTGTCCTCTTCCCTGCGCCCGGACACAAGTTTCCTCCCTGTCCTGCGGAAACCCAGCTCAAACCTGAGGTCTTCCTGTGACAGGGGCAAACCTGCAGGTATACCGTCAATAACAGCGCCAACATATTTGCTGGCACTTTCCCCGAAAGTAGTGAGAACAAGATGCCTCCCCATGCTGCTAACCATGATTCACCTCTTCCCATGTCACGTCAATCCTTTTCCCCAGCCATATTCTTTCAGCTTCGATGGCCTGCTCAAGGAGTATCTGCTCACCAGTGATAATAGTTGTCATGCCATTTACACTCTTGATAAAATTTGTTCCTCTCTCCCCATAATTGAAGTTAATGGCGATCTTGCAGCCTATGGCAGGGAATTCAAAGGTTCCAGACGATATTGCATTCACGGCGACATAACCCTTAATGGGCAAATTTGATTTGAAATCCCGGACTTCTGCTTCCCTGAATCCCAGATCAACAAGGCGATCGGATATGCTGTAACCTGCCTCAGGGTTCCTGCATATTATGCCAATACTCATCCCCAGGTCCGAAAGGGCTATGGCCGATGTCATGGCAGCAGATCCAGAACCCAGTATTATTGCCTGCTGGCCTGATGCCTTTGGGATAGAGGGACCCACAATGTTTCTGAGTGCCGTATAATCCGTATTGAAGCCTCTGCTTCCTCTCACTGTATTCACATTGCCGCAGCGTACTGCTTCCTGGCTCAGGGATTCAACCATTGCATGAACATCAGCCTTGTATGGCTTGGTAACGTTGAATCCATCGTAGTTCCTCATAAGGTTGTGGATTGTTGATGCAAGTGCACCATGATTCACATCAAATATCTCATATGCTGCACTCAAGCCAGCTTTCCGGAATATTGCCCTGTGAATCTGCGGTGAAAGGGTGTATCCAATATTTTCGCCAACAATGGCAAACCGGAGCGTTCCCTCAGGCGAATTCCCTGTCAAGAAACTCCTCCAGCATTTCAACGGGTACTGGCTTCACCTCTGCCTTTCCAGCCTCCCTGATAAATGGCATCAGTATTTTCCCCTGTCTGGATTTCTTGTCTCTCACAAGTGCATTCTTCAGAATGGAAATGTCAATATGCTGTTTCAGATCCTTATATGATACCGGCAGATTGAAAGACCTGAGAACATCCTCAGTTCCTGCACTTCCCTCTGGAGGAATACCAATGAGCTCCACTCCAAACCTGTTTTCCATAATCATTCCCACGGAGATGGCTTCTCCGTGCGTGATGGCGAATCCTGATGCCGCCTCCAGTGAATGGCCTATGGTATGTCCGTAATTCAGGATGTTCCTGATATTCTTCTTTTCAAGGGGATCATTGTTAACCACTGTCATCTTGTCCTCAATGCACCTTTTCACAGCCGACATCAGAACAGATCTTTCCCTGCCTGCTATCTTACTGGAGTTATCCAGCATCAGTTTCAGTAAATCACGATCCATTATGAACCCGTATTTCAGCATTTCAGCAATACCGGATCTGTATTCCCTTTCAGGAAGAGTGTAAAGAAAATCGCCGTTTATCCAGATCTCTTCTGGGAAATAAAAAGTCCCCACGAGATTTTTCGTGTTTCTGAAATTGATCCCTGTCTTTCCCCCAACCGCCGCATCCACCATACCAAGAAGGGTGGTAGGCACATTTATGGTCTTAACGCCGCGCTTGAAAACAGAGGCACCGAATCCAACTGCATCTGTGACACTGCCCCCTCCTACCGGAATAACATAGTCTTCCCTGCCAATATTATTTTCCAGCATTATCTCCAGAAGGCGTTCAAATCCATGGAGGCTCTTGAGATTTTCCCCGTCCTCCACCGCAACACTTATTATGTTATCTCCTCGGGCAGAGTCAACAGGATTCCTTATTGTTTCAGAATAAAATACAAGTTTACGGCCCTTCAGCCGCGATATTTCCGCCGACAGATCATTAACTTCACGATATGGCTTTTTCGTTGATGAATCTACCAGCACAGTTTTCGAATTACCTGCCAAGCGCATCTTCCAGCTTCCGAATCTGTATCATCAGGCTCTTAAACTGTTTTATCGTCAGCTGCTGTTCACTGTCGCTCCTGGCATTATCCGGATCTGGGTGGACCTCAACAAGTATCATATCTGCACCAGCGGCAACTGCTGACAGGGCCAGAGGGATGACCAGATCCCGCTTTCCAGCAGCATGACTGGGGTCCACGCAGATTGGGAGATGCGTTCTCTGCTTCAGTACCGGTACAGCACCGATGTCAAGGGTGAATCTTGTGGAGTTTTCAAATGTCCTTATGCCCCGTTCACAGAGTATAACTGATCTGTTGCCGCCCTGCAGTACATATTCAGCGGAACCAAGCAGTTCATCAATTGTGTTTCCCATCCCTCTCTTGAGCAGTACTGGCTTCCTCAATTCGCCGAGCTTGGTGAGAAGGGTGAAATTCTGTGCGTTTCTGGAGCCCACCTGAAGTATGTCCACATCCCTGAAAAATGGGAGCTGGGAAATATCCATGATCTCAGATACAACCGGCAGACCCGTCAGTTCCTTTGCCCTTAGAAGCTCCTTTATTCCCTGCTCTCCGTATCCCTGGAACGAGTACGGGCTGGTCCTTGGCTTGAAAGCGCCACCACGTATTATGCTGGCGCCTGCTTTCTTCAGTTCAAGGGCAAATTCGTCCATGCCCTCAAAATCTATGGAACATGGGCCCGCGGCAACCTGCACTGGCCTGGATCCTATCATGGATGATCCCGCTTCAACAATTGTGTCTATGTTGTTTGTTTCCCTATCATAGAGGAACTTGGCCGATCCCTTTCTTTTTAAATTCACATTATTACCGGACTTACCCTCTGCATGATTCAGGGATCCGGAACTTACGTACTCATTACTCATCTCCACACCCATACTGCTGCCTCCCAAAGTGAATTGATGATTTTTTATTCATCTTGAATTCATTGTATTTCATCTAGTAAATTACCTGCCCCTTTATCTTTATTTAAATGTACCTGAGACTCTTGAATCTTACCCAAAATGCAATGATATAATTTAAACATTGTTGTTTTTTATGCAACAATACATATGGAAAAGAATTCACAGGCCTGAGAAAATAAACTTAAAAATCCACTTATGTGTCACCGGCAATAACCTGTTACAAAAAGATTTATAAGTATCGTATCTAATATTTCATCTCAATGAATGCTATAGCTAAATTCATTCTGTTGGCTATCCCATACTTTCTGATGGTTTTGGGGATAGGCATATAT
>DAJC01000054.1 GCA_002498845.1 Thermoplasmatales archaeon UBA509
AAGGAAATAGGTTTCATAACTTCACAAGGGGTTGATGTTCATCTGGGTACGGAGATCGGGAAAGATATCCAGTTTTCACAGATAATGAACGACTACGATGCCGTTTACATGGCAGTTGGAAACCAGACGCCACATATGACCGGTACTCCGGGAAGCGATGCAGTGAATGTTATGCATGCTACGGAGTTCCTGAGGAAAGCAAGCTTCGGGGAACACGTAGATGTTGGTAAGAATGTGGCTATCATCGGAGGAGGTTTTACAGCAAACGATTCCTCACGAACATCTCTCAGGCTGGGAGCCAAGAATGTTGTCATAATGTACAGAAGGAGAGAGATAGATCGCCCCGGATATCCCACAATGAATGCCGATGAGGAACTTGAGGAAGCCGAAGAAGAGAACGTAAAATACGTGTGGGAAGTAACTCCATTCGAATATGTAAAGGAAGGCAACAGGGTTACGAAACTCAGATACTGGCAGAATGAAATGGTTGTTGAGAAGGGAGGCCGTGCCAAGCCAGTTCCAATTAAGGATAAGGTGCTGGAAATGGACGTTGATCTGGTGATTGAAGCCACCGGCCAGGAAACAGACTATTCATTCATGGGGGATGAATTTGTAAAGATGCTCAGACTCACGCCCCACGGACAGCCAATTGTTGATGAGAACAACATGACCTCGATCCCTGGTCTTTTCTCAGGAGGAGATTCCACAAACTCCAACAGAGATCTTATCAGTGCGGTAAGAGACGCTGATCTGGCTGTAAACGGGATTCTCCAGTATCTCAATGCAATGGATCAGGTATCAGAAGAGTGGCTCCCGATCCTGGACAGATGGAAAAAATATTCTCCGATTTCGGCTAAACTCGCATATGCCGAACGCGGAAGGTAATAGCAATCAGCTGCTGACGAAATCAAATCCGGTATAGGGAACCAGTACCTCCGGTATCTCGAAACCGCTTCCGTCGTCCCGCTGGAAATTCTCCATTATGGCAACCATCACCCTTGTGGTTGCAATTGCCGTGCTGTTAAGAGTATGTACAAACCTGTTCCCATCCTTAGTTCTGAATTTTATTCCCAGGGAGCGTGCCTGATAGTCAGTGTCGTTTGATGCCGATACCACCTCCCTGAACTTTCCCTGCGACGGGAACCAGGCCTCGATATCGTATTTCTTTGCAGCAAGGTTTCCGAGCTCACCGGAACAGACATTTACCACGCGATATGGGATGCGCAGGTTTTTGAACAGGCTCTCAGCGTTACCAAGAATCTCCTCCAAGAACTCCCAGGACTGATCGGGGTGGCAAAACACGAACTGTTCAATTTTTGTGAACTGGTGAACCCTGAATATTCCCTTGGTATCTTTCCCATGTGCCCCAGCCTCCCTCCTGAAGCATGGCGATATTCCTGCTATCCTTACCGGCAGCTCCCTTTCATCCAAAGTCTCATCCATTAGCATTGAAGCTATTGGATGCTCAGATGTTGAGATCAGATAAAGATCTTCACCTTCTATCTTGTAAAGGGTATCCTTGAAGGTCTCCATGTCGGTGGCACCATCCATTGAACGGTAATTCAGCATATATGGTGGTTCCACAACGGTGAATCCACGTTCAGACAGATAATCCACCGCGTAATTCATCAGAGCAAGTTCAAGCTTGACAAGTCGGTTCTTCATATAGAAGAACCTTGCTCCTGCGGTTTTTCCGGCTCTTTCAAGGTCAGCAAGGTTGAGCCTCTGCATGAGGTCCACATGGCTCTCCGGCCGTCTGTCAATTACAGAGTACTGCCCCATATTTGCCGTTGATGATTTGTAATACTCCACATCCTCATCCATAACGCGGGCAAGTCCCCAGTTCCTCACAACAACATTGTTTTCATCACCCTTGCAGACAGGTGCGCTTTCGCTGAGTAAATTAGGGATAAGCTTTGCCACCACATCTCTGTCTGTTTCGATTATCTTCTGCCTGCTTTCAAGCTTCTCAATATCCAGATTCAGTTGCCTGACCTGGTCCTTCAGTTCATCCGTTCCGTTGCCTGCCTTAATGGCATCCGAAATCTTTGCCGTCAGGATGTTCTTCTGGTGTTTGAGATCATTCACTGATCGCAGGTTCTCTCTCCATTCTCCGTCAAGTTCAAAGAATCTGTCAATGGTGGCGGTATCCGAACCTCTGGCCTTTGCAGATTTATAAAAGATGTCAGGGTTATCCCTGAGAAGCTTGATATCTATCATCTGTACTGTTATTTTGAGATTATAAATAAATTATGTTATGGAACTATAGATAGCTCCATCCTCCAACTCCGTCTTTGTCATCTTCAGAACCGTCAGATACGGCCTTTATGATCTTCCCATATCCAGGGACACGGGGGACTGTCTTTACGCTTCGTGCCCTGTCTTCCACATCTTTCCGCACGAAACTCATGGAAAGATTCTCTTCCTGAGTTTTCAGCCTGCTAATAAAGCCGCCTGTATAGCTGAACACATTCAGGAGAACAAGCGATCCCGGCACAATAAGTGAGAAGGTCTTAACAAGGCCGTAACCAGTGTAGAGGTCAGTGAGTAAACCGGAGTAGGCAATCAGGTTTGATTGTGAAAGCGTCAGAACCCCTTTGCTGAAATACGAACCTGCTCCTCCCAGAAAACCCGCCTGGAATGGTGCCAGGAGAAGTGTTATCATCACAAGCAGGGATGTTGAAACAAGTGAGGAAACCAGGGCCTTGGATGTGCTTCCGGATTTCCTGCCGCCTATGTATCCGGCAATTGCCGGTCCGGCTATGGGTATCCACCAGAGCATTATTGAAAACATGAAGGTGTACAGCATTCCCCGTGACTGTGAATATATGAGTATCTCCTTCTGGTCCTTTTTTGAATAAGCTTTCTGCAGACTTCTTACCTTCAGGGATTCCCTGAAGTTGTCCAGACTTAATTTAGAAGGTGTCATTCAAATGTCAGACATGACATATTCTAGATAATACTTAAAGATTGCGATAAAAAAAGGGGAAGTCGCAGATTAGCAGGTCTGCAACAAAAAACCTGATCAGGCACCATACTTTTCAGACCGGTCTGCCAGCTCTTTCAGTATGTTCATGACATCAATACTTCTTATGCGCCACATGCCGGCTGAAGCCGAGAGCTCATCAAAGAACTGTGATCTGTCCGTGAGAGCTCCCTTGGAACTGAAGAGGACAGGCACAGGGTCTCCGGAATGATCCTTGAGCGAGCACGGCGTGGCGTGGTCCCCAGTTACGGCTATTACCAGATCCTGGTCAACATTCTCCATCATTTCTCCAATTGCCCGGTCAATCCGTTCAATGGCATCCCTCTTTGCAATGGCATCGCCGTCGTGACCTGCCACATCGGTTGCCTTTACGTTTACCAGGACGTAATCATACTTCTTAGTGAGGTCGGCCGCAGCCAGAAGCTTTAAGGTAAAGTCGCTGTCAAGGGTCCCAGTTGAACCTTGTGGTTTGAGAGTGTGCATACCCAGGAGACCTCCAATTCCCGTTATCATGGGGATACCTGCTACCACTGCACCCTTCATTCCATGCATTTCCCTGAAATCCCTGAGATCAGGGGCCTTTCCAGGGCCTCTCAGAAGGAGTTCATTTGCAACCGGCTTTCCACTTTTTATCCGTTTTTCATTGGCTTCGTGATCCCTGAGGATTTTCCTTGCTGTGTCCAGATATCTGTTCAGTACGTCTGCTGTAAATTCCCCCTCAGGAGAAACTGGCACAACTCTGTTAACCGGTTTGCCCGTTTCGTGTGGGTCAGAATCTGTTATTTTGTCAGAAAGCCCCTGGCCTCTCATCACAAGAGCTGCCCTGTGCTCAACTCCCTCCTTCACGAAGAATCTGACACCGTCGATCTCCATGTTCAGTGACTTTGCCAGAAGGGATGTCCCTTCAGCTGAACGCCCCGCTCTGCGGTCTGTCACAATGCCATTGCTGTCAGAAGTTCCAAAATTTGCCCTGAAGGCAACATCCCCTGGCCTGACTTCCAGGCCAAGACCCATAGCCTCAAAGGGGCCACGTCCGGAATAGAATTTCTCCGGGTCATAACCAAGAAGTGACAGGTGTGACGTATCCGATCCAGCCCTGATCCCGGGAGCAATGGGTGTCATCAGTCCGCCCTGCCCTTCCCGCATAAGGCGATTCAGGTTTGGGCGGAAAGCAGCCTGAAGGGCGGTTTTACCCGAAAGTATCTGGTTTGGCCTGTCTCCCAGGCCATCAAGCACAATAAGCATGATGTTCTTCATGGTAACACCTTAAGTTCCTTCCATCCACTCATTTGCGTAGTCAAGCTGTTCAGGCGTCAGTTTATCCACCTTGAGACCAAGTGAATCAAGTTTTATCCTGGCAACATCGCTGTCTATCTCTTTTGGTACAGGATATACACGGTTCTCAAGCTCTCCATGATGTTTTGCAAGATACTCAGCAGTAAGGGCCTGAAGTGCGAAACTCATATCCATGATCTCAACGGGATGCCCCTGCCCCGCGGCCAGATTCACAAGTCTGCCATCAGCTATGACATTGACTTCATTTCCGTTTTCCAGCCTGTACTTCACCACATTCTCCCTTACGGGTTTTCTGGAAAGTGATTTAGATTCTAGTAGATTAACAGGAAGCTCATTGTTGAAATGCCCTGAATTTGCCAGTATAATGTTCTTCTTCGCAACGAGGAGATCATCATACGAAACAACATTTTTCATGCCGGTAGCCGTCACAACCATGTCTGCGTCCCTGATTGCGGAATTCATTGTCCTGACATCAAATCCATCCATTGCAGCCTCAACGGCCTTAACAGGATCGATTTCAGTAACGGTAACAAGGGCCCCCATGCCTTTCATTCTCATCGCTATGCCTCTTCCGCACCACCCATAGCCCGCCACAACAAGGCGTTTACCGGCTATGAGCACATTTGTGGCGTTCATTATGCCGTCAAGCGTGCTCTGTCCTGTCCCGTACCTGTTATCAAAGAGATGTTTCATCTGGGCATCGTTCACGTCAAACATAGGAAATTTAAGCGCACCCTGCTTCTGCATGGCAAATAGCCTTACCACGCCTGTGGTGGTTTCCTCATTTCCTCCGATTATGTACTCCTGAAGATCCTTACGTTCGGTATGAACAATCTTTGTGAGATCGCCGCCGTCATCGATTATGATCTGTGGTTTTATGTCAAGTGCCCTGTTAAGGTATTCATAATATTCCTTCTCGCTTTCCCCCTTTCTGGCATAAACTTCCATTCCGTAGTCATCCTTCAGGGACTCAACAACACTGTCATCGGAACTGAGTGGATTGCACGAAGCCATCCTTATGGTGGCCCCACCTTCCTTAAGCAGGAGTGCAAAAACGCCGGTCTTGGCCTCCACGTGAAGAGCCATTGCAATTTTCACTCCCTTTAGTGGTTTTTCTTCAGAGAATCTCTTCCTGATGGCGGACATTACGTCCATTCTTTCCCTGGCCCAGCTGAGCCTTAAATAGCCTTTGCTTTCTTTTTCCATGCTATCATTAAGGAATGCGGATCAAGGCTTATAAGTAATCCACCCTGCATGATCCGGATATCACTGGCAACTCCGGAAATATCCTCTGGGGGGTCAAAAAGAATCATCCCCCCTCCTTCTATGAGGATATTCCCCACAAAGATATGGAATTCGTCAACTGCACCAGCATCAATAAACTCATGGATCACCTGTTTCCCGCCTTCCACAAGAACATTTCTTATGCCCATCGACCATAACTTACCAAGGATTTCATTAACAGTAAGATGGTCTCTGCTCATTCTTATGAGGTCTGCACCCTTCAGTTCTCTATGAGGATTCCAGGTAAACACCACGGTTTTGGAAGTCCCATCAAGGATGTGTGAGTTATTGGGTATCTTGAGCGATCCATCCAGTACTACCCTAATGGGCCCGGAGTTATGATTAGATGCATAACCTTCCAGATTCAGGCGAGGGTTGTCATTCACGACAGTGTTTGCCCCCACAATCACTGCATCCACCCTTGATCTTATTTCGAGTACCCTCTCCCGGTCATGTGCTGAAGAGATGGCAACTCTCCTGCCGCCCGGACCGGCAATCATTCCGTTAAGACTCTGTGCGACATTGATTATTACTCTGGGCCTATCCATCTAAATCACACATTGTGAAGAAAGATATGAACTTGATTTATGGCAGTCTTTTATTTTCATAAACAAGGGGTTTGCTGCGGCCCCGTCTTGCTCAATGTGCTGACAGGGTGCATGTGGTTAGCAAGAGGCTGATCTCTGTTAAGGAATTTCGAAGTATTTATATAGCGCCGGACAGGGAACGAATTCCCATGGCATGTTATGAAAATCCGGTTACAATATTTCAGACAGGAAGGTTTAGAGCCAGCGCTGTGGGTGAATTGTTGAACTTTCATGCAGAGCGGAGGCAGTGATATTCAGGTACGGATCTCCTTCTGTAAAAATAATCAGAAAATCATGCATGAAAATCCCAATGCTCCCGGAAGGCTTCCAGTTGAAGAGGAGAACATCCTATCCCCCGTTCTGATCAGAGGAATTGGCTGATGATATTGCCCCATTATATGGGGACAGACGTTCATGTCTGTGGATCACTGATGCCGGCAGAGATTCAACCTTTAGGACTGGAAGACCGGCAGAACATGGCAATGGTTTTTTGGCAAAACCATCAAGACCGTGGGACAAAGGCGAACACGGAGCAAAGGTGAGAATCCCACATCATTCAGGATGTAGAGCTTGTCAAATGTCATAGCCGCTATGAAGGAATTCTGCAGGCAGGTCATTCCTCAGGCGAACCAGGATTCAAAACTTCAACAGAATGAATGAATCTTACCAGCATCCGAAGACACCCGAATCTATCGTAAATGATGTACAGGTATTCATCGTCAAAATCTTCGAAGATTGCTCGAAAAGGGTCCTGAAACTCGACCGGCATCATTTCAGACGCAGTGTCACAAATTTCTCCGTAGGCACTGAATATATCGCCATATCTTTGTCCGAAAGGGAAGACAGCAATTCTCTGGCCTCTGGTGAGTTTTCTAAGTTTAAGGATAAGTTGTGATTCCATTTCTGCACAATTCCGTCTTATGGTTCTCCTGTTGCCAGTCAAAAGGATTTTTCTCTCCTTGAATGAGATCAATTTCATCATGGACAAATGAGGAAGTGACGTTTTTGGCATTTAATATATATTTCTTATTTAAAAACATCATAATGCTCACTTATTTTAAGGAATTTGACAGAATATCCATGGTATTAAGTTTTATTGATTAATATCTGACATATTGTTGAAAAGTCTGCTTCGGAAAGTCTCATAATCCAACCGAAACTTCTGCACATAGATATATCCCTGTATCCCACCACATTCAACTCAGGAGCTTTATCTGTATCCATGCACTGGCGGCTGGATCAGGTAAACATTTTTCCACAGGTCGTCATAGACTAGAAAATGAGACTTTCAGATCTTGGCATGCCGCAGAAGTTTCTTGATATGTTCGAAGGAAAAGATCTGAAGCTTTATGACCATCAGGAAGAAGCAATTCGGAAATTCCTGGAGGGAAACAGTGTAATAGTTTCTGTGCCAACTGCTTCGGGAAAGAGCCTGATCGCATACGTGGCAATATACAGGGAATTCCAGAAGAGGCACAGGTCTCTTTATATAGTACCTCTTAGGGCTCTGGCTTCAGAGAAATTTGACGATCTTAAGAAACTGAGGGATCTTGGCGTCAGGGTGGGGATTTCGGTTGGGGACTATGACGAATCACCTGATTTCATAAGGAAATATGATGTGATTGTATGCACATCAGAAAAAGCAGATTCCCTCTTTCACCACGATCCGTCTGCACTTCTTGAAATATCACTGGTTGTTGCAGATGAGCTGCACCTGGTGGGTGACGAAAGCCGTGGGCCAAGGCTAGAGACATTTCTTTCCGCAATGAGATTTATCAATCCGGATGCAAGAATCCTTGGATTATCAGCCACAATAACCAACATAGAGCAGGTTGCACAGTGGCTTGACTCCACCAGCGTAGTCAGTGATTTCAGGCCGGTTCCGCTCAGGGGTGGCATAATTAAGGGGAGAAGCATAGAATATCTTGACGGTGAAACCGTTGAATTCCATGGGAAAGACGAGATTGTAAAAATATGCGAGTACTTCATTTCGCAGGGAGGGCAGCTTCTCATATTCGTAAACTCTCGGAAAAGATCTGAGGACCTTGCAAAGAAGATATCGCTTTCCATCGACAGGAAAATTGTGGGAGAGCCAGAAATCTCTTACATTCCTGCAGAGAGCGACCGCTATGAGGATCTGCTTACCAGAATGCTTCCGTCGGGTGTAGGTTTTCATCATGCAGGCCTTTCCAACAGCCAGAGGAGTTCAATAGAAGGCTTCTTCAAGGAAGGTAAGGTGAAGGTTCTGGTTGCAACACCAACCCTTGCTGCAGGCGTCAACCTTCCGGCGAGAACAGTAATTATCAGGGATATCACACGATTTTCCGACGGGATGGTGGGATATATCTCTTCAACCGAGGTACACCAGATGCTGGGCAGGGCAGGAAGGCCAAGGTATGACACTGTAGGCTATGGCCTTAT
>DAJC01000037.1:0-46227 GCA_002498845.1 Thermoplasmatales archaeon UBA509
CGGTCGGGCCCATTCTATATACGGTTTAGTTTTTTGTGAAAAACCGTATAATACTATATCCGTAAGTAATTGATTGGTATACGTATCTTAAGGATTTTTACCTTTCCTTTATATACTCACGGATCAGATTTTGGGATATATTAATAGTTGAATAAAAATAAAGGCATGATCTCGGAGTCTGATCCCATGATCCCAGGCTATGCATACCTCGGTGATTGGATTAACGTTTTTGTGCATATTTTAGAATTTACATCAGTCTCATGGAATGATTTTACCTTTTGGTTATTCCATCAGCCTTAAATCGCCTATAAACGCTTCGTATGGTTATATCCGTCTAATCCCGCTGTCATCACTAAAGAAATCGATCAGAGCGAAGGCAACAAACGCCACAACTCCGATGATCAGGAGGATCTCAACAAAGTGGTAGAAGGCGAGTTCGTAAGGCGTGAGGATCGTTGGGAGTTTACTTCTTATCAAGCTCAATAAAACGATTAACAGGATTAGGGCAATCACGAATTTCAAGATTGAGGAAGTGCTCCATGACAGTGCCAACTAATCACCAGGGTAGCGTGAGGATCAAGAGGGTGTAAGAGATGGCGAGGAACAAAAACATAGTAATACTTAGGATTCGGTCAAAAGTCCATCGCCTGCTGATGTTAACCATTTTCCTACCCCCAAGATCCCTAAAAACCAAGTTCCTCAGCCCTCTTAAGTTCCCTCTGCCAAATTGGATCCGTTGATCCGTTTGCAATCATGTTCCTGTAGGACTCAACTTCGTGGTATTTTTCAATTAGCCGGCTTAGAAAAAGGCTGTAGAATTCGTCCTTAAGAAAAACCATGTTAGGGGGGAGATAATGCTGTATGGCCTTCTTAGGGATATGCTCACGTATGTATTTTTCCGATTCCCTGATATATTCGTCCTCATTATCAACGCTGATCCATCTGGCTTCCTTCAGTTCCATTAAGCGTTTAGACCTGCATGGCATGTCTTCATCCGTCAACAACTTCCACCCCCTCACCATCAGAATAATCCTTTCTGAAAGGCTTCAGATTTTTGAGCGAATTGGGGTTCTTTCCCCTCCGATCCTCCTCAGGTTCATATTCCTTCTTTTGTTTAGGGGCTAATTTGCCCTTTAAATCCTCAAGCTGTTTCATGTTATGTTCCTTCCGCCTTACCTCATAATCCTGCACAAGATAAGGAGGCGGGAGCGGGAAATAGACACTCTGAATTATTTTCCCATCCATTCTCAGGGGAGTCAGTTCAATCTCCTTCCCGTCCTCAGAAAGTTCTGGGACTGATACAGTGAATTCACCCTGCCTCATGTCAGCTTCATGATCAAAGATAAGATCGCACATTAACCGAACTGCCCGATCAATGAAATTCAGGTTTGGCACATTGTATATAGTTATGAGTTGCAGGTACCTGGTTGATTGGATGGTTTTGCTCAGGGACTTTGAAGCGATGGTCATAGTGTCCTTATTGCCTGCGGCAACCCCGCCTTCGTCCAGAACGATAACACTGCCTTTAGGCTGGGTTTGGACACGGCTTATGAAATCGCTTATCTCAAATGTCACGTTGTTGAGGTCATAGTTTTTGTTGAGATAGTTGCCCGTGGAAAGGCCTGCATAGCTTTTGCCACCGCCAACTTTGCCAGTGAAAATAATGTTAAGATTTCTATTTTCCGATTTGCGCTTTTTCCAATAAGAATAAATGAGCTGTCTGCCATCGTATCTGTATCCAAATTCATATCGCTCAATCTCTGGAGGTTGGGGCCTGCTGTCCATCCGTGTTATCCCCAGATCAACAAGCATATACTCCAGGATCCTTTTTCGGGCGACTGCCTCCTGTGAGCTGAACATCCATTCCCTTTCCTCAGGATCCCCGTATTTAGAATTGAGTTCGTCCCATTGCGTAAGGTACTTCCCAACAATTTCAGGATAGCGAGCTCCCTGGGCTTCGGTCATTCCCCAGAGTGTACGCATTCCAGTATAATTCCAGAGGCTGTCTTTCCCTGAAATTCGCAGACTCTTTGTAAATTCCTCCTGCACTGCAAGGTATTGCTGGTATAGCGTTGCACCTATTGGTATCCTAGTCAAATCAGCCTGCGGTTCACTATCCATAGATAACGATGCACTGAGAAGTATTTAAATATTAATCTCTCGCAGAGTTAGCGTTTCCTGAGAAAAGATTAAGTTTGACATTCACTGGTTAATAAAACGCATAGAAAAACCTTCAGAAAAATTGATTGGGGAATTAGGACTTTCCGTGATTAACAGAAAAAATAATTTCGATTCAAAACCCTATTAAATTATTCGCACATGCGTAGATCTGGGCACCGGGTTTGCCTTCGTCCTGTCCGTATGCCTAATGTTCTACTCCATCAGGTCTGTTCAGGTCAGTTAGGCCCACGGATCGGTCTTAGGGTCATGGTTTAGATTTCCTTTTCGATTTTCAGTGCCATTTTAAAGGGTTTTGCCGATTTATCGATCTTTTACATGATAATCATGGCGGAATGCCCAGAGAGGAAAGGATCAAGTCATGAGTCATGGGTTTGGAAGGATCGAAAATAGAAATGGAACCGCTATCCGATCACCGGGAAAGCCTTTAAATTCCTATTCCTGAGATATGATCCTACACGGTTCCAGATCTCCCACTTCCCATGTTGCATGCGAGGAATAAAATCTTCTCATGCGCATGTACATGGATCGTGGGAGAAATGGAACCCTACCATGTAAGTGTTTGGAAATAGGGAAAATAAGGCTCCGTGAGAGATCAGGTAGCGGTTCCAGATCTCATGACGGATCATGGTTCCAGGTCATCGGTTGCATCATCCAGTAGGTCTTGCTCCGCCTCTTTCCTTTCCCGTTTATACTCCTCTATTTCCGCCTGGATGTCAACAATGGTCTGTACTCTGCACCCAGTGAATACATAGTGCAGTTTCCCTCCGCTCTTGGCCCTCCTCTTTGGATATACCTTTCCAACCCTGTAAGTGAAAACGTGTTTTGATTCTGGAGGTATCCCCTTTTCTCGGCAGAATTCCTCATAATACTGGTAGGTTTCGTCCACATCCAAATCATAGGTTGTTGAGTCGATCATCCTTTCATCCATGAACTGCTGGGTTGAGTCTGAGAGCATTTCCCATAGCTCTGCATACTCATCATTGGTCTTTTCGTTTGAGAACTTGAAGTCTCTACTGATAAGTGATCTTAGCCTGTTCAGGAGAAGGCTTACTATGGCATCCCCTTCCGCATCGAATATCAAATCAGCCATGTTTGGGACTTCCTTAAAATCCCTTTTCTCCCTTGTTGTGATAATCAGGAGCCTTGAAAGAAAGGCAGAGTTATTGACCTTGAACAGTGGAAGGTTGCCTATTAGAAGGCCCGCTGACTTTGCTATATAAGTAATCTCAGCGTGGTATTTCTTTTCCAGTGGAAGGGGATCGCCACCGAATAAAGAATTGACTACGTCAAAGTCAGCGTTCTTCTTGAACTCCCTTTTAATCTCGGTGTCCGTCAATAACCTTTTTCCCTCAATCCCCTGCAGTGAGAACTTATTATCAGGAATTAACAATTTCATTAGTGAGATCCTTCCATATCCATCGTTGAGTATCCGCTCCATTATGTTGGCAATTGTTCCTTTTCCCATCCTTGGAGGGCCTACAATGACCAGTATCTTCTGCCTAGGAAATGATGGATATAAGGAATATGCCATATAGTCCAGTAGTGTTGGGATCGATTTAGGAGGATATGATTCCATCAGGAATTTTTTAAACATCGGTGTCTGGTTCAGGGATCGTACTGATGGATCATATTTCCCGTATGCCTTCCACGTAAAGAAGTGGTCAGGGCTAAATTTATGGAGTTTCCAGTCCTTCAATGAAAGAAGTCCATCCTTGAGAGGGATAAATCCATCAGGATTCATGGCCTTTCTGTCAATGAACGTTTTTCTCCGTAGGTTCTGCATAATCTCGATTATCTCATGGTGACTTATCCCATCATGGATCAATTTTCTGTTCAATTCGTATTCTAGCTTCACATAGGAGTCATCCTTTGAATCTGATGGAAGCTCTGCCGATAACTTAG
This sequence comes from Thermoplasmatales archaeon UBA509, assembly GCA_002498845.1. Lineage (GTDB taxonomy): Archaea > Thermoplasmatota > Thermoplasmata > Thermoplasmatales > Thermoplasmataceae > UBA509. Next base: position 4,084 of record DAJC01000037.1, read on the forward strand.
CGCATAGTTCCATCATTTCCTCAATCTTCTTTTTATAACTTCTTTCTGCTATGACCTTTATCTCTGGTTCCGCTCTTGTGTAAATTCCGGCTGTTGATGGATTGAGGAGTTCATCGTTCAGGAGGTTCGTTTTAGGTTTCTGGTAAAGGTACATGGATTCTTTGTCAGTATCGAACTCTTTCAGTGTATTGATGGATTCGGAGCGTAGTATTTCCCTGGCTATATCCTCTGTGCCTGGCATGAATGGTTGGAAATCAGGGTTTGATCCGCTTTCTTTATTCCGATCGTCTGTCAACTACTCATCCTCCTCAAACTCGGACAAGTTGGTACGCTGAACCTTCGGCTTCCTGCACCATGGACAGAATTTTGTCTGATCCTCTTGTGTTTGTGTTTTAGCCAACTAAACGACCTCCACCGTCAAAATTCCGGCCTTCATCACGATGATAGTCTTCTCAGAATCCCTTATCAGTGCCCCGAATTTCTCCTGGACCTTCTGGGTAACTGACAAATCGTACATCCCCAAATTTGAGAGAATTCCTTCTATGGTCTGGCCATTAATCAGAGTAATCCTCAATCTCCTGCCTAAAAGTCCCTTGTTGAGTGCATCATCACCATAACGTTTTGGCTTTAGTGAATTATTAAATACTCCAGTTGAATTGGATGAATCGCCTTTCACGTGTTCTGGGCCTCTGGAAGGCCCCACGCCTCCTTTTATCATTTCTGTGCCCCCTTCTTAGACAAATTCCATAGAAGACTGAATTTATTCAGGAACTCCTGTTCAGTCATCTGAGCCGGTTCCTGGATTAGGATGTTGTACAGGTCTGGATCATTCCTTGCGATATCACGCAATTTGCTCAGGTCTATCATTCCCTGACCACCTCGATCAAAATGTGATCCTTATCAGGAACGGTCATGATCACTTCCTTACAATTCTGGGCCCCCATCGCTTCAAAAATCAGTGGGGAGATTGTTATCATCCCTGAATCGCCATGCCGGTTTACGATTTTCCTTCGTAGTTTTAATTCCATAAATAGTAAACTTATTATCGAATATTACATGGAATATCGGAAATCGACCATGTTATTTATTCAAATTACATTATAGATATTCTTTAAATACATTAAGAATATTCTTAATTAATGGAAAGGAAAGATCCTGGGATTGTAAATTCCTTTATCCTAAATTTAATGGTTCATGCGGACACTTTAAGGTTGGACGAATACGATATAAGGGACAGGGTAGAAAGGAGGTTTAAGGAGAGTAAGAAGCATAGGATAAGGCCACAGAATATAAGGAAATTCCATTTAGAGCCACTGGTAAAGAGGAGATGGTTAAGACTCCTTCCCGATGGACGATATGAAAGAGTTGGAGAGTTAAGGCACGTAAAACCCCGTGAAACCCTTTTCAATCAGTTTAGCGATGACCCAGAGGTAGCCCCTTTCATTGAATCCTATATACATGATAAAGAGTTTAACAGGAACCTTGGAGGTTGGGATTCCTTTGAGGAGTCCCTCACAGAAAAGGAATTTAAAGAGTATATAAACTACTTATATGAAAAAAATAAGTGATTAAGGCAATTCCACGATGGCCTTATCATTCCCTAAAGCCATTTTTACCACAAACCCACTATTTATGTAGTGCTCTATCAAATCAATTGAAACCACCTTCTGCTTATGACTTGTGCTTAGCTCCTGTTTATCCTTTTCAATCTGATCCGATATGTCGGGTTTACTCATTCCAAAGAGTTTTTCACGTGCCAATTTCGCTATTTCCTCGGAACTCAGGTTAAGGAGGTTTTTCTCTTTGATTTCCTCTTCAGAGAACCCTGCCATAATAAGAAGTTGTGTCCTGAATTTGTTTTCTACTTCGTCTTCTGTTAGGCCTCTCCGTTCCGTTTCCAAGTACTTGGTTGATTTCTCATAAGCCAATCTCATGGATTCGATAAGGTCTTCTGATAATCTCCCCTTATTCACTGTATATCTATGCTCAATATCGCCGACGTGGCCCATAAAAAATGACCTGTAATCTCTCGGTATTAGCCGTTCGTCCTGGGCCAATAGAAGCCTGCTGTCGAAGTATGCCCGTAAAACGTAAGGTCTCCATGTGAAACCTGCATTCCGGATGGCATTCCGCATAAGGTCGCCTACATTTACCGCTGTAATGTGTTGCTTTCCCCTGTAGCCTAATTTGGCCGCAGTTATGATTGCCGATTCCTGGTTAATGATTTCCCCTGACCTGATCCGTTCAATAAGGTAATTCTGCAAGTACATGCAACCTTCCTGACCCAGAAATGTGAAATACTTATTTCCGGACTTAGACAGATCTTCCCCGACATTTATCTGAGCCGGTATCCTCTGGAAGGTAACCTGATCCTCTTCGATCTTCAAATCAGGTATATCCTTTACTTTCAATCCGTTATTGCCACCATAGTTGCCTAATACGCCTATCCTGACCCCTGTAAAGGCCACGATGGCACATGCCGTCCTTTCCCTGCTGTCCCCTGCATTAAAGATTTTCTTGAGTTCCTCCGGTGTTGGTATCCTTTCCTCTGTAAGTGTTGGGGATTTCTCAGCGTCTTTGACCTTTATCTGCCTGGGCAGTTTGATCCCGTTAAAGAGAAGCCATGACTTGACAGCTTTAACGGTGCTTTTTATGTACGAACCTGCATTGCCTTTTTTCTCCCTTAATATAACATAATCGTCAATCAGATCAGCCAATGGTTTATCCTTCAATTTTATGATCTGTTGCGGGGTCTTCCCCATTTCCACGCAGAATGAACCCAACCTTCGGAGATAAACGTCGCCCGTTATCTGCGATCCGCTATCTACACTGTGTTTCCAACGTGCTATATCCTTATCCTTTAGAAGATAACTATACCTCTCCTTTCCCATGTTGATCACGTTAGAATACATATACAGTATTTAAGTTTTCTAAACCATATAAAGTATAAATCCGGTCGGGCCCATTCCAGTCGCATCTAATTTTGGCGGGCAACTCCTTGAATAAACAGAAACTGTGCAGGAACGGTTAAGAGTTAGCAAATGTAAAATTCATGAACATCACACGTTTTTTGTGGAATTAGTTTTAGAAAGACTCAAGGGGTTCCAGCTTATCTGTTTATTAGAGGAACCTTATGAGGTGTCCAGTAGACCTCTCAAAGCGATTATTCGTTCTCCGAGTATCTGGCCTTATGTTTATTCTCTCCCCACACAATGGAACTCGATAGGATATATCTTACAACATATGCCGCCGCTATGCCAAGTAGATTCGCGTCAAGATATTCGAAGCCTTTCAGGTATAGTGAAAAATAGAAAATGAAGTTCACCGCTCCAGGCAGGATTGAAAAAATATTATGAAGTGCAATTCTTTTTACAAATCCGAACCTCTTCTTTCTGTTCTTGAAGGTCCACAGGTCATTAAGGAAAAAGTTCGTGGTTATTGAAATTTCAATTGCCACGAGATCTGCAAGTATTGGATGGAAACCATGCAGAAGATAAAGCACAAGTTCGTTCACCAGTATCCCGGTAGTTCCAACAATGGCATACTTTAAGAGATTTCCACGCAATGCAACGAAAGCGAAGAAATCTATGATATCGCGAAACTTGAGTTTGGATCTCCCGGTTTTTCTAGAGATGAATGCTATGGGATATTCACTGCATACGAATCCTGCAATGATAAGGCGTTCCAGAATGTCAACCTGCCCCGTATATCCAGGCTTTATTTTTTCCTCTTCAGACAGGAATTTATACGCTCTTTTTGAGTAAACGCGAAATCCAGATGTTGCATCTTTAACTGCGGGATGAAACGATAGGTTCACAAGTTTATTTGCAACAGTAGAAATTACTTTCCTGGAAAAACGATCGCCATTATTGCCATTCTCTATATACCTCGAACCCACAACAACATCTGCTCTTGACCTTATGGCATATTCAACCATATGGACTATTGTTGATGGATCATGAGAAAAGTCGGCGTCCATCACCACAAGGAAATCATTCTCTGCATGCCTCATTCCCTCTATTTCCGCTGAAACCAGACCTCGCTGGTTCTTTCTTATGACAAACTTGACCTCTGGAAATCGGGAAACGAGATCGCATGTCCCATCCTGTGAATCGTCATCTACTACGTAGACATTATCAAGATCAAGATTCTTTAGTGTTGGAAGAAGTGTTACAAGATTGTGATATTCATTGTATGTAGGTATTACTACGCCGATGTTGAAGCGTCCATAGCCCGGGTCCAAAGTTATCAAGAAACTCCTCCTTCGACCATTATTGATTGTTCTCCTTATGTTCGGTATGCTTGCAGTTTGATTTCAGCGTGATTTACTGAAATCTGTATTTCATATTTAATGCTACCTCTAAATCGACAAAAGGCGAAATTAAATGCCCATATGCTGTTTTACTAGTTTAGGATTAAATAATCATCGAAGTACAGTGTTATAAACCAACATCGCTAGAATAAGAACAGATAATTTCATGGCTAAAATGCCCCATTTGCTGCACATGCAAATTTTCATAAATCGGATAGTTGCAATGCCACCCATTGTCCTGCAAGAGGCTGAAAGCATATTCGCATGGAATGAGTTGTATAACTTCTTTCATTAACGCATCAATTCTTTCACTCTTACATCTGGAATTGAAACCTTGGTCTCTAGTAAAGAAACTGCAGCATTGCTGGATCGCAGTAACATAACCATGTTTTTCAAGCAGGGCACTCAAATTTCTGGTTCTATTCAAGCTTTTTACAAGGCCTGATAGACTGCGCAAATGCAAATTTCGCTTCATGAACCGCAGTGAAGGCAAACATTTAGTAATGAATGGCGTTGCGAATGAGATGCGATTGAGTTTACACCTTCCGATTATCCTATCCATAGTTGTGATGGTGTTAGTTGTTTCTTCATCCTTTTCTTTTCTTCATGAATCCGCTGGCACTGTTATTCCACGGAATGGTGGAGGCTTCATGCCCAGCACTACTCAGGATAAGAATGGTTTCAGTGAGCAGACTTCCAAGCATCTGGAGAATTTCACAGCAATTAATCCGTATCTTTACACAGAGGAGCCAGCACCCATGGGTATTGCAGATTACGGGATAGGGCCTAATGGAATTCCCTACGAAACCAATAGGACCTCATACACTGGAACTGTAAATATTTCCGGCATATCCACCTTTAACTCAAGCTGGCCAGGAGATTCCATGGGTTTCCAGCTTAATCTGAACCTAGTTTTCATCAACTCCGGAAATCGTTATGTATTCTGGGTTCAGGATGTTGCGTTATTAAACACAACCTCCCGTGAGATACAGTTTCTGGACAACATATGGAATTGCTCTCAACCGCAATCCGGGATGCTGAACTCCTCAGTTACTGGAAACGGAACTGTGGGTGATTCCAGTGGAATAGGGTTCTACTACTATGTGCCCGGAAATGATCCTGGTAATCTGGTCGATCTCAGCTACCCAACTACAGTTACTCTGAGGATGAACACCAGCCTTGACGCCAGTGGGTCTCCTCAGGTTAACTTCAGTTACAACGATGGTTATGGATGGGTTACATACGACGAAGTCGTCTTTACATTTGCAAATAATGTCAGGAATGTTCCCGAATTTCAGGTCAGTGGATTTTACTATAAGCCGGACAATCTCCCCATGGACGCTGAATTCATAATGGGCGGCCCGGGAGGTGGGAGCGACACACAAGACATGGCTTCAAGTGTTTCCATGATGCTGGACTATTGGAATGGTTACAATTATCAGGCAGTGTCTAATGCGTATAATTTTGGAAGCAATACAGCTGAAGGAATATCCAATGTATCCATAGCCTCATCACCGGCAAGTGAATCTGGAACTCCGGTTATATCTGCTGAAAGCGGATCTGGAGCCCTTGACATGGCCTATAACACTTCAACCACTGGTTTTCTCAATCTATCATCTCCAAATTTGCCTTCAGGGCAGCTATATATCAATACAACAGTAGTTCCGTATGAAAACCAAGGAGCCAACGTAACACTTTATTCAGGCACATATAATGTTCACCTTGTGTCGGGGTCACAGAAAATGAGCTTCGGGACTGTTACCATATTACCTGATTCTGTAACAAGGATCACCACGGTCTCCAGTTACTGGGTTAATTTCACAGAGTCTGGACTTCCGTCTGGTTCTTACTGGACGATAAATATGTCCGGCATTCTCAAATCTTCAACCGGGAATACAATTTCACTGCTTCTCCACAATGGCACTTATTTCTATAATGTTTCGACCATCCCAGGTTACTCGGCCATATCGAATTCCGGTAAACTGAGCATATCAGGCGCCCCTGTTAGCATAAAGGTGAAGTTTACCCAGATAAAGTATGTACTGAATGTGTTTCAAAGCGGATTGCCTGCCGGTACACTATGGTATTTAAACATCTCATCAACCGAATATAATTTCTCAGAAAGTGATTCACTGATCATTCAACTTCCAAATGGAACTTATCATTACAACTACAGCACGCTAGATTCCATTTATTCAGGCGGTTCCGGATCGTTCAGGGTTTACGGCTCTAATATTACAATAACTGTCGATTTCATGAAGAATGGGGAGCTTGTTGTGATCTCAGGAATCAATTCCATCCTGTTCCTGAATGGGGAAAAGATCCTGGATGACAAAAGTAACTTTTCCATATACATCAAGCCCGGAACATATTATCTTGTGGATTCTGCTCCCGGATACTATGCGTATTCTGATTTCTTCTCCATAAGATACAGCAGCGCTCTGACATTGAATATCACCCTGAAGGCCATGGTAGACTATGGTTATCTGAATGGTACTGTTAATTCAAATAACGCCATAATCAGAGCCAACGGAATGCCTGTAGCAGTTTCAAGTGGAAAGTTCAACGAAACGCTTCCTGCGGGCAGATACGTAGTTTCAATATATGGGGATAACCTGACTCCGGAGATATATTCACTTATCATTTACGGCGGAAAGGAAACATACCTGAATATTACTACTCAATCGTCTGTTACCTTTGATATACAAGGGCATATAACGCCAGGAAACGCTGAGATATTATTCAATGGATTACCTGCCACAACGAACTCATCTGGCTATTACGTGATATATCTTCCCGCAGGGCAGTATAAAGCTTCAGTTACTGAATCAGAATACATGCCGGAATCTTACAATCTCTCCGTAAGCGGAAATATTTCCCGCAATTTTGCTCTTGACTTGATTCCTGCACGTTATGCACTTTCAACATACGGCATCGTCACAGTAGAATCTGCCAATATATCGCTGATTATGGTAAACAATACAGCTGGCTCTGTATCAATTAGCTATTCTTCGGACACAAGTGAAGGAACTATGCTCATATATGTACCTCTGAACAACCTTACAGGTAGCAGTGTATCGCAGGCACTGTCAAGCAGAGTTTATGTCAATGGATACGCAATTTCGAACTACACAATAGCGATCACTGGCAATTATACTGCAATACTGTCGGTTAATGTCCATAATGGTGATCCGCTTATTATCTGGCTCCTGAACTCAAGTCTTCAGGCACCGCTACCTCACTTAAATAATGCACCTAAGTTAATATCCCCACAGGATACAGGAGCATACCTGGCACTGGGTGCGCTTGTAGCTGTGCTGTTGGGAGCCGTGGCTCTGACAAGAAAAAGATTTCTGTGAACCTTAAAACTCAATCTTTATTTGCCAGTCATTTTTGTTCTGGATGATTGACCCATTCAGTCCTTTATCCTCAATCTGGCTAAGCCGGGTTGTTGCTTCGCTTTCTGATCTGCAGTGAAAGAAGATGGCGTCATATCCCAGTTCGGGCATATCACTCTGCGAACCAAGAATGTCCTGCAGCTTATCCAGAACCTCGACATACCGCTCCTGCGTAGTCCTGAGCTGCCCGGTTTTTATTCTCTCCGTACCTCTTTCCATAAGACTGCTGTAAATTACCTGATTTACCTTCCCGGAAATCTGCCTGTGAGAGGGCGTCCTGAAACCTGTGGCCATGAAGTAAGCTCCAACGGCTATCACCACCCCTCCTAGATAATCCAGCACGAAGAAGAAGAAATAGAAACCGAGGATGGCTATAAGTATTCCCATTATGGTCCTAGTGTTGTTCAATAAGTTTGAAATGCAATTCTGACTAAAATCTTTACCGATTCCTGTGGACTACTAATTGCAAATTGCACATGAATACAGTATTAGACTGGTTTTCTTCAATTCTGGAAGGATGTGATGCTAGCCAGGTGTATTATATAGGGTCAGCAATATGTGCGGCTCTCTGAAAAACATTATTAAATGCTTCAAACTATGACTTTATGCAGAATGAAAGACCAACGTGGGACCAGTATTTCATGAGGATGGCTTTCCTTGCTGCTTCCAGATCAAACTGCACAAGGAGGAAAGTTGGGGCCGTTATTGTAAAGGACAAAAATGTTTTGGCCACTGGATATAACGGTCCTCCTTCAGGAACAGTTCATTGTGACGTGGTTGGCTGCATTAGAGATGAACTTGATGTTCCTTCCGGGGAGAGGCATGAACTCTGCCGGGGTCTTCATGCTGAACAGAATGCCATAATCCAGGCAGCTGTTCATGGAGTCAGCATCAAGGATGCAGTTATTTATGTGACAACTCACCCATGTGTTGTTTGCTCCAAGATGCTCATGAACGCACAGATCAGAGAAATCATTTACGCACAGGGTTATCCGGACGAACTTTCGGAACTCATGCTTCTTGAAAGCGATATTAAAAAGAGGCGCTTTGAGCTTCCGGAAGGAGAGGTCAAGGCAATGCTCGGCGAGTTCTATGCAACTACTCCCGGTAGCGATTAAAGAGAGATTCAGGAATCAGGGCTTCTTTTTCTTTTTCATGAAGCCAGAAATGGCATTTTGCATCGCCTGTGCACAGTAAAATGCTTCAGGAATTTTTCAGCCCTGTGATAATTCTTTTATTATAGTTGTGTATGGGGCTTTCGTGATTCACATTGCCATTGCAACTGAGCTTGCTAATTTCGTAATAGGGCTCATACAGGCCTTGGGATACCCTGGCATCTTTGTTTTGATGCTCCTTGAGGGTCTTCTTCTTCCCATACCGTCTGAGGTTGTTATGGCATTCGGCGGTTATCTAGCCTTTTCAGGTGGTCTTCTTGGAGTCGCGGGCTTGCCAGCATTTATTATCCTGCTCGTTGTTGGTAGTCTGGGAAATCTTACTGGAGCTTATCTTGCTTATATGCTTGGGGATTATGGTGGAATTCCTTTAATACTGAGATATGGCAGATATGTTATGCTGGACGAATCTTCCATACGGAGAACACACGAGTGGTTTTTCAGGTATGGTCCACTCTCTGTCTTTTTCACGCGGCTTGTCCCCATATTCCGTACGTTCATATCCATACCAGCTGGAATTGCCAGAATGAACAGGGCATCATTCCTTCTGTTGACACTTGCCGGTGCCCTCATCTGGGACAGCTTCCTGATATATTTTGGATATATTCTGGGCCCGCACTGGGGTAGCATTCTTTCATACTTCGATGAGTACCAGTATGTGGCTATTGCAATCCTTATAGGAATTATACTGTGGTGGTTTTTTTCAAAACTAAGCAAGAGGAGACAGCAGAGAACCGTTTCTTGAAGCCAGGTGCATGATACCTGCACTTCACAAATCATTATATCAAAATTTCACTGTGATTTTGCGGTGACAGGTTCTTACGGTGTTTCACCTACTTGTTTTTCTCTGTAATGACACATGATCGGATCAGTATGATCTGAATTTTGGAAATTTTTGGGAATGGTTTCGTGCCAGCGAGAATTAATCTCGGGCCAGAACAAATTTCTGACCCTCCGCCACGGATTAGCTTGGTGAATATGCTGTTTCATGGAAGTGATATTGTTTTTACAGCGCCGATAGGAAGTGAACTTCTTGCGATTTAAAGCTTGAACACATAAGTTTCAACCAGTAACAGCTAAAATAGTACTGAACAGTAAAAATGGAGACGCCGCTTATGGAAGCGGTATCCTTGCAACGAGAACTGCAAGAATTGTTCCATAAACGACGGTAACGATGTACAGGGCAACCATTGCGTAATTTACATAGGCCTTGCCCCTTTCACCAATATTCAAATCCTTGATTATCCCGCCCAGGCCATTCACTGCATGATAACTTATGACCCATACGAATACTATGAAGAACGCAAGCCACCAGACATTGTGCATATTCTCTATAACTGAGGTAAAGAACTGTATGGGATGTCCAAAGTCTATGTGCGCAACATAGAGGTGTACGCCAAGGAAGAATATGAGGAAGAGACCTGACGCAGCCTGAAACATTCTCCCAATGGAACCGGTGGAACTCCTCATTTCTCTCCCGCTGTTCATCTCAACTTCTGCCATATCAGCTCGCCCCCAGGAACATGTAGGCATAATACAGGAAAATGCCCAGAAGCACCATTGATATAACCTCAAATACGTAGAACATTGCCTTATTATTTTCCAGTCCTATACCAAGCTCATTCAATGCAAGTCTTGTCCCGTTGGCGCCATGATAGAATATGACCAGGGCAAGAAGAACATCCAGCACAAGGAAAGAATCAAATGGGCCGTAGGTGACAGACGTTACCAGACTGTTGTACGTAGCCTTTCCCACGAGTAGATGTGAAAGTACGAACAGGTGAAGATAAAGGTAGAATACAATCACCAGTCCGCTGAACCTGTGCATGGCGAACGCAAAGTAGCCTATTCCCTTTCTATAGAATTTAACCCAGCCCATGGGGCCTTCCCGCAGATTTTTCACGTTTTCCTCAACCATTTCAATGCCTCCTGAATAAACTCTGGAACTCATACTTGACCATGCTTCCCCTCAGCTTCTGGATGGCGTATGATGGATCCACTCCCTTGGGGCATGCTTCTGTACATTCACCAACGAAATGGCACCTTGATGTTCCTTCTGGCCCACTGGCAATCTCGAGCCTGTATTTCGCCCCCTGGTCCCTGCTGTCTGCCACGTATCTCCAGATTGCAGTCAGCGGTGCGGGACCAAGATAATCTGGATCGGAACCTTCAATTGGACATGCCGCCATGCAGATACCGCATTTGATGCACATGGAGTAATCAATGAATTCGTCAAATTGTGCCGGCGTCTGCAGTATTTCAGATTCGTATTTTCCATTCTCGTCGTCCCGTATAATGTAAGGTTTCACTTCCTTGTATTTGCCGAAAAAGCCTTCCATGTCCACAGCAAGGTCTCTGATGACCTTATAGTGCTTCATTGGCGCAACCTTGACCTTATCAGATTTCAGGCTTTCAATGGTCGTGGAGCAGGCCATATGGGGCTTGCCGTCTATTTCCATTCCGCAGCTTCCACAGATCTCCATCCTGCACGAATACCTGAATGAGAGGCTGGGATCCATATTCTCCTTGATGTAAAGGAGTGCTTCCAGAACCGTTGAAACTTTATCCTTTGGGACATTGAACGACTGCAGCTTCTGGTTGCCTTTCTCATCCGTTCTTGTGACTTCTACTACGAGTTCTTCCATATTATGCACCTCAGTATGACCTCACAGTTGGCTGCCACTTGGTTACAACAACAGGCCTGTATGTTAATACCGGTCCATCCTTGGAGTATGTGGCTATGGTATGCTTCATGAAGTTGGCGTCATCGCGATCCGGGAAATCCCGCCTGTAATGTGCTCCCCTGCTCTCGGTTCTCTGAAGGGCGCCGGCGGTGATGATTTCTGCAAGATCAAGCATAAACCCTACCTCAAATGCCCATTCCAGTTCCAGATTGAATGTAGATGCCTTATCCTGAATGGTGATCTTTTCATATCTTTCCTTCAGGGCCGCTATGTTCTTCAGGCTGTTTCTCAGCGGGTCCGCTGTTCTGAATACTCCAACATTCTTATCCATGTTGATTCTGAGATCTTCCCTGATCTTGGCGATGTTTTCTCCTCCATCTCTCTTGAGCATATCTTCCCAGATCCTCTTTTCCTCGTCATTGACCTGCGCCACGTCGAGATCCGGTACCGAATGTGAAACGGCCCACTCTGCTGCAGCTATTCCTGCAACGTTGCCAAGTGCAAGGCATTCGTTCGTGGAATTTGATCCTAGCCGGTTTGCACCGTGAATGCTTACACAGGCGTTCTCTCCTGCAACGAACACTCCAGGTACTGTTGTGGTGGTTTTTACGTTGGAATCTATACCGCCCATTGTATAATGGGTTGCGGGGTGCACCGGGACAAGTTCGGTGTGGGCGTCAATGCCATTGAACTTCTTTGCTATTTCAGTAATCATTGGGAGTCGCTCATCCAGCTTATCCGCAATGTGCCGCATGTCCAGGTAAACGTATTCCATATCGCCGTATTCGCCCTTAACGCCACGGCCTGCTTCGATCTCCCACATAATCGCCCTTGAAACCACATCTCTGGATGCCGTCTCGAATTTATGTGGAGCGTAGGTTCCCATGAATCTTTCTTTTTTGCTGTTAAGAAGATATCCGCCCTCAGCTCTTGCTGCCTCTGTTATGAGGATCCCGGATGGTACAAGGCCTGTTGGATGAAACTGTATGAATTCCATATCTTTCAAAGGTATTCCTGCTCTGTAGGCTATACCATCCCCATCTCCAGTCACTGAATGGGCATATGTGGCAAACTGGTAAAGCCTGCCGGCGCCACCCATTGCAAAAATAAGTGCCTTTCCCTGGAATACGACGAAATTTCCAGTCCTGAGATCTATTGTGGTTACGGAATTCAGCTGACCCCCATTGAGAATCAGTTTGGTCGCAAAATACTCGTTGTAGAAATGAATATTATATCTCATAGCCCTACTGAACAGGGTCTGCATTACATGAAAACCTGTTTTGTCTGCGGCGAAGGTTGCCCGAGGAAAACTCAGAGCACCAAAATCTCTCTGTGATATTGTTCCATCCGGGTTTCGGCTCCAGGGGCATCCCCAGTGATCTGTGGTATAAATCTGCTCAGGCACGAGTCTTACAAATTCTTCAATGGCATCCTGGTCGCCAAGATAATCACTGCCCTTTATGGTGTCAAAGGAATGAAGGTCGAAGGAATCCTTTGGATTCAGGACGGCACTTGTACCGCCTTCAGCCGAAACAGAATGAGACCTTAAGGGATAAAGTTTTGATACCAGCCCTACTGATAATTTCGGATTATATTCTGCTGCAGCTATGGCAGCACGAAGACCAGCCATTCCTCCACCAAGAATTAAAACGTCTTCCTTTATTTTTTCCAATTGAAATCGTATTAGGATGATTTCTATTAATATAGTTTTTTTTATAGATTCTACGGTGTGCCGCAGTCATAAACAACGCATTTTCAAATTTTTTTCACCTGTCATGATGCTGGGACTTTCACGCAATGATAGATGCATTAGGTAGCGTCATTCCCACCGGAAATTCTTTCCTGTGAAAAGTCAGTTAACTTTTTGCGTGTTCATCCCTCAGCCTTTGTATAATTTATGCCGTAGTTTTTGGACCTAGCAAAACCTCCGTATCTCTCTTGAAATCCCGGACATGGTCTCATCCGAGAATAACATTTATCCACCCGAATTTTGCTCAATCCAATTCCATAGCCGGTATTCGCTTGCAATATTTTGCGCAGGAGACTTGGAAGAATTTGCCACGAAACGCAATGCAGGAGAAGACCTGTGAAGTACCTTCTTGAATCAGAAATCAGAAAGGATTGGGTGTAAATTAGACGAAGGTTAACTGTTCTAGACCTCGTAGAACTCAAGGCCTAATGAAGCTGGTCTTTAACCGTGGTAGAGTAATTTATTTCACAGGTTAATGGATAACACCATACATCATGCCCTTCATTTTCTACGTGATTCTAGCTTATACTTGCAATAAGCGTAGAGTGCGTCATAGACGGGAAATTGCTTATCCATGTTTTCATGATCATTCTTCGATATCAACCTAAAACCCTGTGCGATGGATTTCAGACCCGGCGATTCTGGTACTGCCATAGCTTCGTGAGCATCAGCTGCCCTGACGATCTTTGCAAATTCCTTAAGAGCAGGATCAGACAGTTTGTATTTTCTCATAACAGCGTCAAATGTTACTCTCTCCTCGCCATCCTCATAGTAGTGATTGAGTTCCGCTCCCTCCACATCAAATGGAATTGCTGAAAGTTCTCTGGAATCTTTCATAACTTCACCCGCCGGCACAAAGATGAACTCGGGATTTTCGTCTATAAATCTGGAAATCAGCCATGGGCAGGCTATTCTATCTATTGCGGCCTTCTCCCTTGTTATCCACTTCATGTTATCAAATGCGTACCATTTGCTTGATTATAAGACGTTCGGAACGTATACACATTCCGCCTTTCTCTTTTTTCCATTTGTACTGAAATCTTGTTTTCTCCGGGAATATCAGAATCAGGACAGCATACCGGCCCATGAGAATTAGCCCCAAGAGAAACAGAAGCAGATAATTTTCTTAACCGCACCTGGTACACCACTCGTGAACTGCACGTGAGATTAGGCATGCAGGAAGTAATCTTCTGCTGCATTAATGCCATTGCAGGGCAAAATTGAGTGCCCCCATAATATTTTTATACTAAATTGTAATCTATCGTTGTCAACTAATGGTTGACAACAGGAGGATAAAATATGGCAATAAGAAGAAAGAGGGATGAAGACGACTGGAGAACCCCCTGGGACGAAGAATTTGATGACATGTTCCGGGACTTTGGCTTCGACTTTGACAGATTCAATGACAGGCTGATGAGGATATGGGACAGGTTCCTCAAGGATCCGGATGTTAAAACCTACGGACCATACGTGTATGGTTTCTCCTACAAAATTGGCCCAGACGGTAAGCCGGTATTCGAGGAATTCGGCAATGTGCCCAGAAACATGATACCTGGTGCCTCAGAGGCTGTTGAAAGGGATGTCAGGGAACCAATGACTGATTTCAACGAGGACAAGAACAAGGTATACCTCACCTATGAGCTTCCAGGCATATCCAAGGAGGACATCGAGCTGAATGTCTCTGAAAGGAATGTCACCATAAATGTGCGCAACGGACCAAGGAAGTACTACAAGAGCATGGACTTTGAGTACGATATCAAGCCGGAAACTGCAAAGGCAAAGTTCACCAACGGAATACTTGATCTGACAATTGACAAAGTTGACGGTGACAAGACCAGCGGAAAGAAGATCCAGATAGAGTGATGGGAAATGATTGACGATGACCTTGAGGCTTTCATAAGTGCAATAGAGAACTCAACCCGCAGAGAAATACTGAGGAGCCTCATCATCGATCAGTCTTATGCCCTGCAGATCAGCAGGATCATAGGTGTTTCACAGCAGGCCATCAATAAACAGCTGGATCTGCTGGAGAAGGCAAACCTGATTTCATCTGCAGGGTATGCGCCCAGCAATCTCGGCGCCAGGAGAAAAATTTACAGGCCCACGGGATTCTCCACCCTTGTGGCGGATTATTCCCGCAATTTTATAACGGTCAAAAGATATGAAATCCCACTTGAGCCCAACAGTATGGAAGAACGGGAGAATATTCACATAGAAAAACCATCAGAACTTCTGAAGAAGATAGGTGATGTGGACCACCAGATTGACGAACTCATGAGAGACAGAAATAAGCTCATTGCAATAAAGGACCATCTCATGGGAAAGATAAACTCATACATATCAACAATGGTGCCCGATCCCACCTCCAGGCTGGTTCTCATATATTATGTGGACAGTATGGATCCGGAATATGTTAGCCGGAAACTGAATTTGCCACTCAACCTTGTTATGCAGATTGTGGAAACATATTTCAGATAGGCACACTCACTCTAACTTAGTGCAGAAAAGGCCCATAAATTCCGATTCTTTCTCGGTCAGATCTGCCGGGAAAATCAGGGAGGAAGGGCTTGTTTTCCAGCTTATTTTTGATAACTTTTCAAAGGTGCCGTATGAAAGGTTTTCTCCAGCCTGACTCACCCTGGAAGCGACCACAAACGTGGAATCATTCTTAACAACGCCGATACCGTGCCTTTCTTCAAGTTGTTTCAGGTAGCTGAAAGCCTCTTCAGGGTACATTGTGCGGTTATCCTTGAGATCAAGAAGAATTATGGTGTGAAAGCCCATCTGCCTGTTTCTCCCCAGCTTATCCAGCACGCTCCTTGGACTGAATCTTTCCGTCAGAAATGGAAGTGAAACAGGGGGCCCCATCCTGTAGGGGAGAAGCCCCACCTTTCCTGGCAGTGCTGTCAGGATTGAGGCATTTTCAACCACGTTCACCGCAACGCCAGCTGAAATGGCATCGAGGCGCAGCTGGTTATGTGTTGTGGCCGAGAGAGGATCACCAGTTACAATGATACAGACATCATGATCTCTGGCTTCCATCAAAAGTTCAGCCGGATTCTCCATATCTTCCCGGCCCAGTGGAAAAATATGTTTGCTGGTGATTGATGATATCTCGCTGACTACTTCCGCCGGAGAGACTGACGTGTATGTCTCAAAATATATCCTCTCACATTTTGACAGGATTCTCATTTCCCCAAGGGTTACACTGTCAACACCCCGCAGGCCAATCCCGAGAATATGTATCATATCAGCTGCTGTTTATCTCTTCCTCTATCCTGATGAGTTCATTCAATTTAGCCAGTCTTTCTCCACCGATTGTACCTGTCTTTATGAATATGGACCCGAATGCCACCGAGAGATGCGCTGCAAAATCGTCTGTGGTTTCACCGCTTCTGTGGGAAACAGTGTTCCGAATTCCTGCCGCGGTTGCAAGGCGTACAGTCTCAGCAGTTCGTGAGAGCGAACCGATCTGGTTTACCTTTATGAGAATCCCATTGGTGGACTTCTTCTCTATCCCCATCTTGAGCCGCTCTGGATTTGTTGTATACAGATCATCGCCTACTACCAGGTTCTTCTGGGAGATCTTTTTGGTTATCTCGGCAAAGCCATCAAAATCTGTATCCACCATTGGGTCTTCTATGAAGTAGAAATCGTGGTCCCTGGAGAATGATACCGCATAGTCTATCTGCTGATCCCTTGTTTTTGGCCCGTCTTTGTATATGTATTTACCACCCTCATAGAATGAGTTGGCCGCAAAGTCCACTCCTTTGAGTATCCGCACATGGTACCTTGAAGATGTCTCCGAAACAGCCTGATGCATTATTTCCAGAGCTTCCTCATCGCTTATGTTCGCAGTCCATGCCTTCTCATCGCCAAGGCCAACACTTGTGCCCTTCAGCTTTTCAGACAGGATCTCCCCAATTCTTCTGTGGGTCATTGCGTTTATGTACGCTGACTGAATAAAAGTGTCTGCCTGAGCCGAAACTAGGAATTCCTGTATTGTTGTGCCCTCTTTGGAGTGTTTTCCGCCACCGATTACATTTCCCATGGGTCTCGGGAGAGATCGTGCGAAAGCTCCTCCAACATAGCTGTACAGAGGTATTCCCAGATAGGAGGCTACAGCCCGGGCGTTAGCCACGGAAAGCGCTGTGGAAAGGTTTCCACCCACATTCTCCATGTATTCCGATCCATCTGTTTCCATTATGGTTCTGTCAAAGCCCGTCTGATCCATTGCGTTATATCCGATGAGTTTGGACCTCAGCTTCTCCTCGAAAAATTTTATGGCGCCATCCGGACCTGATTTGGGAAAAGCCTTCATCTCAGTGTCCCCGGTGCTGGCACCGGAAGGAGCAGAGCATCTTCCCATCACATCTTCAATGAATAAATCCACCTCTACCGTGAAGTTACCCCTGGAATCGATTATCTTCCTGACCCTTATGTCATCTATTGGCAGTTCGTTCATCATGAGTTGATCAGTGCTTCCGGCATCTTAAATTATTTCATTGCTCAATCCTGTGCAGGTTGGTTTTATATCTTGAGGCAAAGCTGTTGTAGTTTGCCTTGTACTTTGTCCAAAGGTCCATGTAATCCTGGCTCACACTGCCTATTACCTTTGCTGGAACACCAACCGCAATGGCCTTCTCCGGAACCTCAAAGTTATTTTTCACAACTGCGCCCTCGCCTATTGCTGCCCATGTTCCTATGTGGGCAAAGTCAGATACCACAGCGCCCATGCCTATAACAACCCAGTCGGATATTTTTGGCGTATGTATAACGGACAGGTGCCCCACTGTAACATGATTCCCTATAACAGTTGTTTCTCCCGGCCTTGCGTGTACAACAACATTATCCTCAATTGCACTGTAATCTCCAACAACTATCTTCCCGTAGTCTCCCCTCAAGACCGCACCAGGACCTACCCATACCTCTTTTCCAATGGTCACATCACCAATCACTGTTGCATCCGGGAAAACAAAAGCGCTTGCGTCAACCCTGGGCTCTCTGCCTTCAAATGTATATAACGCCATTGTACCTGATCTCCTGGCGGATTAATCTTTTTGTGGAATGATCAGGTCCTCAGCCTCTGATTGGAATATATCAAAAATATCAGATGCAGTATAATTGAATTCCCGCAGTGGTTTCTGTACAGCCAGTCCGGAAACTATTGAGCCCACTGCGCAGCTGTGGGCCATGTCCAATCCCCTGTAAATGCCAAGGTAGAAGCCAGCCCTGTAGGCGTCTCCTGCACCGATTGTGTCAAACACAACTTCGGATTTCCTTGACTTTATTTCCGTCCTGCCGTTGGATCCATACAGCGTTGACCCACTTGCGCCTCTGGTGACAATGGTCTCCGGCGTCATACCAATTACCTGCTCCTCAGGTAAGCCCAGAATTTTTGACGCAACAGAAAGCTCGTGTTCATTTAAAATCCAAAGACTGCTGGCTGAAGCCATCCGGATTATGTCATCCCGTGAATATCTGTAGGATATTTCCTGGCCTGGATCAAAAACCTTCTTTCCCTTTATATTTTCTGCAACGTTAATATAATCGTCCTGCGGACCGGTACCAAGGTGAATCCACCTGTACTCTGAATCTTCTTTGAGAACAGCTTTGGAGAACGGCTCATCCATGGGACCCTGGTAAATATAATAGACCTGATCTTTGCCGTCCGTGGCAGAATAACAAATTGGGCCGTAATCCCCGGATATGTAAATGTGTTCAGTATCTATATCCCTTGAATCCAGGAACTCCAGGAACTTACCATGTGAGTTCCGGGATACGGCAGAATAAAGATGGAAGGGTACTCCCAGAGAAGATGCAACGACTGCGAAATTTCCGGCGGTACCCCCGTAGTTTTCCTCATGATGCTGGATATTAACCGATCCCCTGCATGGCAGCGATGGAACACGCATAACAACATCTATGTTGAGGTGACCGAAAAAGGCCAGAAAATTTTCTTCCATGCTCTGGAATTACCCTTACATTAATAAGATTCCCAAAAGGAGATTGGAAGACAGCACCCGATTGCGCTAAAAATGCTTGGTTCTTTCCATAGACGCAGCTCAAAGTGATAATTGAACCCGTATCATTTTTTTGAACATATGGGGCACAAGATTTTCCGGAGTTTCGTCGGGAAATGGCTCATTCACAGGTTCCAGTAGTCCTCCAGTGCTTTGCATGAATGCCATCAGATCACTCTCATTGTCATAGACAACCGTAATCCCCCTGGTGTCTGGTCCGATTCCTGCAGATACTATGGCATTTGATATCTGCGGTTCACCAGCAACCAGCATCATGAAAAGAGATTCTTTGAGTCTGATGCGTGATTGCGACTGAAGTCTTTCTGCCCTGTGGAATGATATGAGAATTTGCTCCCTGGAGACCACTCTATTTGAATCAAGAATACAAAAAAATCCAGTATGATTTCTCTTCACAAATGTTTCAGGTGACGGGATTTGTCTTCCCGCCAGTTTGAATGATTTCAGCTCAGGCTGCATTGGCTCCGGTGTTTCCCTGCTTCGGACCGAATAGCTTTGGATTCAGGAAGTCCGCAACTCTGGACAGGAACCTCTGCTTCTCGGGGCTTGCAATCAGGGCATTTTCCCAGACCTCGCTGATGTTAGCCACGGGAACTACCTCAATGCGATCCTTGTGAAGGCTGTCCAGTACGATGTCGCCGAAGTTGGCAGCTGGTACAACAACCCTTTTCATCCCGGCTTCAATGGCTGCTTCAACCTTTGCCGTAACACCACCAACTGGAAGAACTGCCCCCCTGACGCTTAGGGATCCGGTCATGGCCACGGTTTGATCAACTGGTATGTTCTCTATGGCCGATATTACTGCAGTTGCAATTGAAACACTGGCTGAATCTCCTTCAACACCTTCGTACGTCCCTATGAACTGGATGTGTATATCCATGTCTGAAATGTCCTTGCCGCTGAGCTTCTTGAAGACAGCTGATACGTTCTGTACGGCTTCCTTGGCTATTTCTCCCAGTTTGCCAGTAGCAACCACCACACCATTTCCCTTGTGCTGGGCAGGCGTTACTTCTGCCACGATTGGCATGACAATTCCTGTATAGTCAGCCATTCCGGAATTTGCACCAACAACAGCCAGTCCGTTAACCATTCCAACCGCTGACCCTTCGCTGTGGAAAGTCTGGTATGACTTTCTTATCTGGATTGATCTGTCTGCGACCTGCTGTTCCAGAGGCTTGCTCAGTGCCTTTGCCCTTACAACCTGGTCAGCCGTAACAACATCGGCCTTCTCGCTTATGGCAATGTCACCGGCGACTCTGATGAGTCCCCCCAGTTCCCTGAGCCTCAGGGTGAGCTTGCCCTTCCTGCCGGACCGCCGCTGTGCTTCCTTTATTATCTCCGTAACTGCACCAACGTCAAAGTGAGGTATCTTCTTATCCTTGAGGACTTCCTGAGCGATGAATTGAACAAGTTTCTGCCTGTTCTCTTCAGTATCTTCCATAGTGTCGTTCACATAGACTTCATAACCGTAACCTCTGATCCTTGATCTCAATGCTGGGTGAATTCCCTGCACTGCGTCAAGGTTTCCCGCTGCAACCAGAACAAAGTCACACGGCACAGGTTCAGTCTGAACCATTGCTCCGGCACTCCTCTCACTCTGTCCGGATATCGAAAACTTCTTCTCCTGCATGGCGGTAAGCAGAGCCTGCTGGCTCTCCATCCTGAGCAGGTTCATTTCGTCAATGAATAGGACCCCCTTATTGGCCTTATGAATGTTTCCAGCCTCCACCCTTTCATGTGCCGGAGTTTCCAGACCGCCGGACTGGAAAGGATCGTGCCTGACATCACCCAGTAGCGCACCGGAATGGGCTCCTGTGGAATCGATGAACGGCGGTTTATCATTCGGCGTGTGCGATACCAGTAGCTTTGGTACCATTGCCTTCTCCATCCTCATGGCCGGGTTAAGCGCCATGAACATATAGATGAAGAAAGCTATTATTACTGTGAAAAAGAGAATATTGAGGCTAAGGCCGAAATCCTTGTTGCTTGCATAAAGTATTCCGGCAGCTATAATTCCAAAGAATATTATGGCAAAAACCACAAAGAGTACTCCTCTGGATCTGTCCTTCTTCTCCCTTTCAGCCTTTAGCTGATATTGCCTTACAATTTCCTTGCCTTTCCCAGCCGGAAGAGTTTTGATCTTCGGTCTGTTCGAATCTTCTGGATTTGGAAAAACAAGTATATCCTCCAATTCATCCTTGGGAAGGAAGTCAACCATGGACTGAGCCAGCATGGATTTGCCCGTTCCAGGCTCCCCGATGAGAAGAACATGTCTCTTCTGTATGGCTGCCTTCTTGACAACCTCCCTTGCTTCCTCCTGTCCGATGACTTGGTCAAACAGCATTCTGGGTACCTGCACGTCCTTCGTGGACGTAATACTCAGCTTCTTGACCCATTCATCAACAGATTCAACCGTAGTATCCACCTCTCACTCCATTTAATTTAGATAATTAAGTCTTTCTTATGAAAATTTTGAAAAAATAACGAAGCCGACGGAAGCTGGTTTGGTGATAATTAATAGAATCAGCCTATTTCCACCGCAAATACTTTCTTGTGGTTAAACATGGTTTTCAGTGCCTTTACGTCCTCAATGAAGTCCGTGTTGATCTTGTAATACTTGAAGCCGTTTTTCGACTGCTCGAATGATACGAGACCCAGCCCAACCAGAGATTCCTCCCCGGTATATCTTACTCCCAGTCCTTCAAGGCATCCCTTCACATTGGATGGATCAGATTTCACGGCTCTCGATATCTCGGAGAGATAGGATCTGTAGGGATGTATGGACAGGAGATAGAAGAGCACCTTCCTCCTTAATTCGCTCCTGTTGAGCGATCTGATTATATTTCCGTCGGCGACTAATTCCATACCATTATATCATTTAGGACATATATAAACATTTTTGTCTGACCAAGGATCGATCAGTTAACATGCAGATATTCAAACACTGTTACCTACATAGGCATTTGATCTGTCAGACAATCATTTCTGGATCAACAGGTGTGTGAATGTATTACAGGACTGGTACCAGATATCTGAAAATAGCTATTGAAGCAATTATGCTTGATGGAATGGTGATGATTATTGTGTACTTAGCCCTCCTCAGTGAATCAAATACAGAATCTATTAGCCTCTGGTAAGTATTTTCATCTCCCATCCTGACCTTTACGTTAACTGTCTTCATGCCAACTTCAACATCAGTGACAGATTCCATGGCCTTTTCAACTGTATGCGCTATGAGCCCAACAATATCGTCAATATTTCCATCTTTCCCAAGGGGGTTAACGTCCAGGTTGCTGGCATTGACATAGTGGTTGTCAGTTGTGTATATTTCAAGAGATGCAATCCTGTCAGCAGTTCTCTTTCTGGCGGCCTCAATAACTTCCCTGGTCACGTTGTTTGAATCCGTAAGCACGGTTGCCTGGTATTTTCCCTGTATTTCCGTGACAAGCGCCTGAACTCCCATTGAACCCAATTCAGGAAGAGGCTCATAAATCCGGTAATATCCAATTCTTGAGGGATACTTTGATTCCAGCCTCTTTAGTTCGCGTTCGAATGCCTTCTCCATGCCGTCACAGGCATCGAGCTCAAGAGCTTTTTCCGTGAAGAAATTCTGTGCGTCTATTGCAGCAAATTCCTTGAGGGTGCTTCTCTCCACATGGTGTATTATCTTGAGGCCTTCCTTGAGTTTAACATCGTCAAATGGTTCCCGTTCAGGAATTATTGCCCCAAGGCCAAAGTCTCCAAACCTCTGCATTCCTATGACATACTTTCCAACATTGATCTTCTTGAAGCGCGACATGAGCCGGACATAATCCATGTCCTGAAGTGATGTTCTTATGGCGGTTGCAATCTCGTCTATGTCATCATCGCCTGAACAGTTGTTGCTGTTTGTGGTTGTGGTATGGAAAACCATCAGGTCTGTTCCAAGATCGGAAAGCCTTGTCTGAAGTCTTTTTGGAAGATCACTTGAACCGAGGGTTCCAAAGGGTCCGGGATGCACATATGGAAAGACCAGTGTTGTCAAGCGGGATCCATCGGCCACTCTCCTGATATCCATCACCTTGACTGGAACACGCCTAACGTGTCTGTACAGCCTTCCAAAGAAATTATTGCCAACCTCCTGGCTGACTTCTTCGTTGTTGTAATTCAGAAACATCTTTATGATCCTGGCTGGGCTTTCACCATATTCCCTGGCAAACCCACGAGTTGAACTCTTGACAAAGATCACGCCGCATGCTATGTATATGACTGAAGACACTACGAATGGTATTATTGTGAGCCATTCCCTGAAGATAATTGAAAGTGCCACCATTGCTGCGAAGGTATAATTAAGTGTGGGAGGGATAAATTTGAGCGGCCTGTCAGAATAATATGTATAGAATATCAAAACTCTCAGAAGAGTGGCTGATGATATGGATACCAAAAGCATGATCTCAGGATTGGAGAATATTCTGGAAAAATACACGGCCCAGAAGAAAATTGAGGCGATCAGGAGCGACAGAAAATCCAGAAACAGGATCCTCCTGGCCGGGAAATAAACCTGGGCAATCTTCACAAAAAGCATGTCGATGCCTATTACCAGAAGGTATGATCCAAGGACACCGATTATGACCAGATAGATATTCCTGAGAAGAAAATAATCAAACGCCAGTATAACCACTGTTAACCAGATGATTGTGTACCATCTGGGAGACCTTTTCACAAATTTTGAAAGATCAGAAAAGCCACGGTTTTCTGAATCAGTTTTAATCAACCTTAGAGTATCCGCATCACATAATTATAGATTTTGATAGATTCCGGTAAAACCTTGTTATTGTTCCACTTTAACCATCTTAAATTTGCCATATCCATATAACACTCTGACATATTGTGGAAAGGCGATTTTTTCGCCACCAGTATCGATGTAGAGAACTTTAAGGTTTTCAAGTTTCCTGGGGGATGCTATAACAGTTATGTTGCGTGGATCAATCTTTTTCAGTACCCTGGGCGAAATTTCTCTGTTTCCTCTGCCAAGCAGGAAGCCCTGCCCTCCAATGGGAGAAATGATCATCCTTGTACTGCTGCTGGCTATCTCATAGAGTCTTGCCTCATTCATGCTGGTTTCCATGATTCTGCCATTTCTGAACAGATCGAACCCAAGAATGCTCCCCTTCTGACCGAAAAGTGCCAGAACGCTCTTGCATGTCGTACCCGGACCTATGAGGTAATCAACATCGTTTTCTATGTGATCATGAATATATTCCGCGGCATCCTGAACATAATCATCTGTATATTCTGCCTTTGATTCCATAAGTATCCTGCTGCTGTTTGGCACCAGAAGTTCCCCGTAAAACCTTGTCTCTATCCTGCCTGTGGAATAGACTCTTTCATCAAGATCTATGACCTCTGATGGTACAAAATCTTCCACCATTCCGGATGCGACATCATTGAAGACCCTGACTGCAGAGTCCAGGCTGATAGCGAAAACAGAACTGTACATCTTTGTACCTGCCGGGACACCAATTACTGGAAATGCAGGATGCGTGTCAACAATGTCCCTTGCGGTCCCATCTCCCCCAAAAAACACAAGGATGCCTGGAGATTCCTTGGAGAGTATTTCAACAAATTTCTTTGTGTCCATTGAAGTTGAAGGTGCAGCCGGATCATAGATAGTCCTGTAGTTATGAAGGCCTGCAGTTGTGAATGCCTTTTCACCCATATCTCCGGAGGGTATGAGAAAAGTGATGTTTTCAGGGTTGATTCTTCTCAGGAATTCCACAGCAAGGCCGAGAGACACGGATTCCCTGCATTCACTCATCTTCATGTAATCCGATCCCTTCATCCCTTGCATGGAACCACATCCTGCTATGGGATTGACGAAGAAACCTGCAATCATGATCATGTCACCCTTATGTATGCCACCGCCGCGGAGTATGTGCTGTTGTATGCCACAATCTCCCATACGTCGACAAGATGGGGCATCATAAAGGTAAGGTTCAGAGTGGTGCTGCTGAGATGGGCATTCAGGGAGAAGGGTTTAATTGGTACCACTGATCCATTCACGGATTCTGCAAGTGAACCTTGGGCAAGTGGCACGTAATAAGTGTAGTTCACAGCAGGAGCTACCAGGGAGACCACTGAGAGATTGGAATTAGCCGGTGGCGTCAGTGATATTGAGAACTGCTGGCTTTTATTCACCGACATGTAAAGGGGTGCCTGGTTGTTGAACATGAAAGCCCTGGTGAGATTCACGCTGATAACAATCACTGAAAAAGTCTTGACAACGCTGCCTGAATATACAGAAATCGTAAACTGATTGAACCCTGAATGCACTGAACCGCTGGTGTTCAGATCGAGGCTGTAACTGTAGTCCTGCCCGGGCGATATTGATTTACTCTTTCCGGAAAGCGTGAAGGCAACGGATGGGGAGATCTCGAATGCTGGAACCATGGTTGAGGACCCCGTGTTGTTTATTTCCATGTTTACAGCCACTGAGCTGTTCCCCTGATATGTAACGAAGTTAAGCTGAGAAGCAGAAATTGTGAAGCTGTTAAGGGAAGTCTGAAATGGAAATGGCGCTATACCCACTACAATCACCACAAGGGCAACTGCGGCAAGAACCTTGGCATTTGATCTCAGCCTGAAATGGTTGTTAAGGGGCTGCGGTCCCCGTAATCCAACAAGAAGAGCAAATACAGCGAGAACTATCCAGGGCGGATATATGACTCCAAGGCCAAGTATGGCGAGAACCGAAAGATATGAAAGGTAAACGCTTCTTTTCCCCAATACAGCTGAGGATATAAGCCCGCCATCCAGGAAGCCCAGCGGAAGGGCATTGAAGGCCGTGGTTATTAACCCAGCCCAGCCAGCAAGGGCAAGTGGATCCAGAATTCCGTTGGATGGTACCAAGCCCATGGATATGATCTGGAGCAGAATGGGCGAGCCAATCCTTTCCACAGGGGAATTTACCACTGCTGCAGACGGCGGGTAATAGAATGTAAGAACCGATCCCAGCACATAAAAAATAGTTGAAATAACAAGTCCAAACAATAAGGAATATGATCCTATTTCAATCATTGCCTTCCTGCTGGTGTACGGCTTGCTGGGTGCATTTATAATACCCATGGTGCCAATTCCCAGAGGATCTGGCACGAAAATCGGAAAGGTGTATGACATCCCGTTTTTCTTGAGTGCCACGTACTTGCCCGCCTCTCTGGCTCCAAGCACAACCGAAAGCGGCAGAAGGAAGAATATTATGCCTGAAAAAATGTTTCCCGCCAGTCCTGATTCCGGAAAATATGAGGCCTGATAAACAATCCCAAAATAGGCTGTGCTCACCAACGAGGCTGCAAGCAATAAAAGCTTGAGGAATTTATTACCGCTCTGCCTTGGCCTGTCTATGATTATTATTTCATCCGACGAACTGCCGTTGGTGAATGCAATATACCCCAGTGCTTCCAGGTCCCTGACCAGCCTGTCAAAGTATTCCTCCGGATAATCGTCCAGGTTCTGTGTCTTTATAACCACTGAATCCTCAAGCTCATTTATTGAGGAGATGTCGTAATATCTGGCAACCACGTTCCTTATGGCATTAATGGATTCGTTTTTCATCTATTCCTTCAGCTGTGCTTCTCATCTAAAATCCGGCTTATTAATTTTTCATCTGGGAACCAAGAAATTCCAGTTATGGTTATATGCCTGCCGGATCCTGCAATTTTTCCGGAAAGATGCTTGGCCATTGCCACAGCAAGGAGTCTTGCGCCCTCGTTCCCGTCTGATATTATGCGCACTTCTAGGGCATTCGCATTTCCATATGGCACCACAGCTGTTCTTATCTTCCTTGAAAATAATGCGGCCACCAGAGCCTTGAGCACATCCGGGTCTGATACCTGGTGCAAAAGTAACACATTATCCCCGGCGGACGAGACGGAGGAACCTTCTGAGATTATCCTGTCCACCTCTTCCTTTATGTGCCTGTCTCTTTCCTTCCTGAGGGAAAGATTCTCCCGGAATAGCCTCTCAACAGACGTGGACAGATCTTCCGGCTTTACAGACAGCATTGTTTCCAGATAAAGTTCGGATTCATACATCTCCTGCACAAATTCTAGGGCCGCTTCACCAGCCGCGAATATTATCCTCTGGATGCCCTCCTGCAGGGTTTCCACCCTGAGTATTTTCAGGAAGCCGATCTCCCCTGTTGATCGAAGGTGGGTACCTCCACAGCCTTCTGCATCCACTCCCTGAATCTCAACCACACGGATTTCGCGGCCTTCGGGAACGCCTCCCTCAAACAGTCTGAATCCGTATTTTGAAAGCGCGGTATTCCATTCAATGTTCCTGACGGTTATGGGCCGGTTTTCAGTTATATGAAGCAGGCATCTTCTTTCTACTTCTTTTATTTCTTCAGGTGTCAGGCGTTTGAAATGTGTGATGTCAAGCCTTGATCTTTCGGTACCCTTCTGGACACCGCTCTGCCATACATGGTTTCCGAGAACCTCTCTCAATACGCCCAGTAGAAGGTGAGTGGCGGAATGGTGGACCATCAGCCTTCTCCTCCGCACGTAGTCGATATGGCCGATTATCCTTGATTTCTCAGGGATTGCTGAAGAAATGGTATGAACGACTGCCTGCCTGTGCCTGTGAACTGCAGTGACATCAACATTATGGCCTTTATATGTGAAGTATCCAAGATCAAAGGGCTGGCCTCCGCCTTCGGGATAGAAGGCAGTCTGATTTGTAATTATGTCATTTCCCCTTGAGTAGAGAACCACAGCATTGAACTCCTGCATTGTTGGATCGTCATAATACAGGGGTCTCGTGTATATATCCGGGAAACTGTCCACAGGTGCCTTTTCGGCCTTTGGAGTTTCATGCCTCTTAACCACGAGAGAGTTGAAATCTTCGGGAATCTCAACTGACACACCCCGTTCCTTTGCCACAATTGATGCGGCCTCTTCCGGGACTATGCCGTATGAATCGTAGAGCGTGACGAGATCGTCCGCTGTAAGGGCCCTCTTCCTGTCAAACATGCGAAGCACCGTTGGCTGCGACTTTCTCTCGTTTTCAGCGAACTTTGCCTCCTCTATTCTGAGAGCTTCGGATGCAAATGCACTGGAATATCCTGGAAAGATCTCTGCAAGTGATTTCCAGTGCATGTCAATCAGATTTACCAGATTAAGGTCCGCCTGCAGATCCTTGATGGCCCGCATTGATCGCCTTATTAGCAGCCTGGCAAGGTATCCAACCTTAACGTTGGAAGGTATAACGAAATCCGAGAACAGAACCATGAGAGTTTTTGAATGATCAGCAAGGGTGAAGACGGACCTTGTGTATTCAAAAATACGATCCAGTTCCTCCCGTGTCACTGTTTTCCTTGAGGATTTCAAGATCTCCATAGATCTCTCGATCATCCTGGATCTGTTGAATGGCTCTTCCTGAACAGCGGCAGCAGAAAGTATGGAAAGCACAGTATTGTCCATTTTTCCGTCCCTGCTCCTGTTAACTATTTCCTGGACAACTTCAGGCATCACTGCCTGATAGACTGTGGGAGTGGCCTGTGAAAGCCAGGTCAACCTCTCCAGGCCGTATCCCGTATCCACAATCTTCATCTCCATTCTGGAGTAGTGCTTGCCATCGATCTCGAATTCCCCGCCTTCGTCTTCGCGAAGATCCATGAATACCAGCGTGGCAACCTCAAGACCCCTGACAAACACTTCGAAAGCATTGCCTCCATTTCCGCCACCTGACCAGGGTTTTTCCTTGAAAGTTATGAGCATACCGTCCACACCCAGCCTGGAATTTAGAAAATCATAGCAATATTTCACAGTCTCCTCTTTCCAGTAAACATAACTGTCCGGATAATTGAAAGCATCGTGGCAGAGCATCTCAAAACACGTCAGGTGCCTCCCGGTCTCCCCAACAAGATCGGTATCAGTCATTCTTATTGACGGCTGCGACATTGTGAGTGGGTTACCTGGCGGCTTCACCCTTCCTGATGTTACATGTGGTTGGAAATCGTAGATGGAGGCATTAACGAGAAGAACGTCGTCCCGCCATCTTGGAACCACCGGGTACGGGTCCACAATATGATGTGTTCCCTTGAAGAAAGACAGGAATGCCTCTCTCATTTCCTTGAGAGAATAAGGTTTCAGGACCGGACTGTTGCCTATGAATGAATAGGAATCGCATGGTGGATCTCCGCATGTCTTTCGTTCTGGATCGGAACTCCAGTAAAATGAGCCACACTTGATGCATTTCCGTTTTGTGAATCCAACACTTTCGAAGAATTGAAGATCAAGCTCTCCAGTCTTTTTTTCAACGCCGTTATCACTCATTTCAGTGGGAAAGAATACAACAAGATATTAACTTGGCTTTTCAGCTATCAAAATCATCCTGTGCTTGTTTATCTTTTTTCTGTCTGAACTGATTCCAGCACCCTTCAGATCGCCTCCGGTGGCAGCTTCGAGGACCTCCTTCACCTGTTTGAAAGCTTCCCCGCTGGTTGACACCGGCGCCATCCATGCTTCCATGCTGTATTCCTCCTGAGTTTCCCTGGTCTCAATGATCCTGAATCCTGCCGCTGAAGCAAAATGTACCCAGTTTGAAATTTTTTCGGCGCCGACATGGGAGGGATCCCTTATCCTTTCAATTCTGTTTAGTAGATCTGAATTATCTGCCTCAGGCACAACCATATCCACAATCCCCAGTTTGCCGCCGGGTTTCAGGACACGCATCACTTCCCGCAGGAAGGCTCCTTTATCAAAGAAATGGTGGGCTGCCCTCCTGCATGTTACGACATCATATAACCCTGATTCAAGCCCGGTGCTTTCCACCATTCTTTCCATAAACTCAATTCCTGTGTATCCGGCCTCTGTTGCATTCTTGACTGCCTCAGTAAGCATCTCTTCAGTTGCATCAACGGCAGTGACCTTGCCACACATTCTGGCAAGTTCCATGGCTGTGAAGCCTGTTCCTGTAGCCATGTCCAGGCAATTCATATCCGCCCTCGGTTGAAGCATATTCATCAGGGCAACCAGGTCGGATCCCTGCCTGTGGGATTTGCTCTTTGAATATTCCCGGGCATTTACTGAAAAGAATTCCCTGAAATCGGACATCTTATTCGATGGCGAGTAATAAGATAAAAATACTGGTTATTCTCAACACGTCAGTGAATACCATTTCCAGGCCGGATCGCTGGGATAATTCTGGCAATGGCTGGTCACAGCCTCTTGAGCCTTAACATGTAATTTGATTTTGAAAATGGCGACAGATCCACCGTTTCCAGCACCCTGAAACCCTCAATCCTTGAAGTTGCCTCCTGCAGTATGTCCCTCTCATGCCCTTTGCTTGAAATTGCCCTTATCTTCAGGACAAGCAGGGCATCTTTGGCATCTGTAAATGCTGCTGCATTGCTGTTGAATATCTGGACCTGGTTGCGCTGGGCAATGTCCTGGTATATCATGTCCACCCGATCAATGAAAAACCTGAAACGATCGACCTGCCCGGCATCCTCGATTATTGGGTATATATTGTCCCTCTGCTGTGAAAGATCGAGAAGCTGAACAAAAGGATCGTAGGCTTTCTCAATGGCATACACTCTTCCGCTGCTGCATATGTCCGAGATGTGGCTGACCGTTGTTCCTGACGCTGCACCGAGATACAGCACATTGGAATTCTGCCTCAGAGGAACAGTTGTGATACGCTTCACTATGGCTGCCGCCAGCTTACTCCTTTTTGGGTTCCACTCACGAAGATACCCCACTTCAATCTTTCTGATCTTTTCTCCATAAACAGGCCTATTGCTTCGTGAAACTGTGTATAGCGAATTCTTCTGCTTAACAACCCCAATGGGCAGAGTGTTCAATATGCATCATATCTCTGCTGAATCCATCCCATTCGGCACGCTCTGGTTTAATCGCCAACAGTTGCATTGTTGTATCTCCGAAGGAACCGGATGTCAGCCCATGTGCATGGGTTTCATCTATGTCATATTTTCCATCCCTGACAGGTGTTATTTTGCCAGTTTGAAAGAGGCAGTGCCATTAATGAATCATGTTTTTATTCCCGGTTCCAATAAGGAAAGCATGGACTGCGAAATGTGCGGAAAGAATGTGCCCCACCTGACAAAGGTGAGAATAGATGGTGCAATCCTGAATGTGTGCGATGCTTGCGCTAAATTTGGCACCCCTGCAGAAAGTATCAGGACCAGCTTCAGCAAACCTGCTGCAGAAGAACCAATCGCAACCATAAAGATCAACCAGAAACGGATTATTGTCCCTCCAGCAAAGCCAACATCCCGGAGACGAACCCGGGACAACATCGACAGCCTCACCGTTGTCCAGGATTATGGCGAACTCATAAAGGAGGCCAGGGAGAAGCTGAACATGACACAGGATGAGCTTGCAGCAAAGATCCTTGAGCGGAAAAATGTGCTTTCAAGCATGGAACGCGGAGACCTTCTTCCTGAAATCAAGGTCGCCAGGAAACTTGAAAAGGTTCTTGGAATAACGCTGGTGGAAAAGGAAGAGTAAATGCGAAATTCCCTGCTTTTGCTTATATGGTGTGGTTTCCATTCCATATTTAACAACTTTCTGACGGACCCCATACAGAAAAAGCTTAAATAACAAGTTTTTTTCTATGCTAACAGGTAGCTGATTTGAAAATAGAAGTTGGGCAAAGGTTTGATTTTGAAGTGGACCGGGAGGATGTGGAAAACACGGAAAGTGGTTCCATAATAGCCACGTGGTACCACATGGGAAACCCGATCTACGTGGAATTGTCAGTGAACAAGACCATGATCCACGAGATAAGGAGCATATTCAGGAACAACAGAAACAAGACCGCCCTCATTTCAATCGCCAGAATATCCAAGTCAAAATATGTTGTTAGCCCCACAGTTGTTCTGCTTAACAAGCAACTGAAAGACGTGAAGCAGGTAAAATGAGGTCAGTATTTGTAGAAGCCCTCACCTGATTTTTTACCGAAAAGGCCAGCTTCCACCATCTTTTGCAGAAGCACGGATGGCCTGTATTTCTGGTCCCCGAAATCATGCTGCAGTACGTTGCATACGTCCAGGGTAACGTCCAGTCCAACCATGTCCAGCAGTTCAAGTGGCCCCATGGGCATACCTGCACCCAGTTTCATGGCAGTGTCGATATCCCGCGCAGAAGCTACGCCCTCCTGCATCAGGAAAACGGCCTCATTCAGCATGGGGACCAGCATCCTGTTCACCACGAATCCGGGATTCTCCTTAACCGAAATTGGAACCATCTGTTTCCTGTGGTTGTGCAATCCCCCAATGAATTCCATTGTTCTCTTCTCTGTCTCATATGAAGTTTTCAGCCCCTTTACCACCTCCACAAGTGGAAGAGTGAATGGAGGATTGAAGAAGTGTGTAATTATGACCCTTGAAGGATTTCCCGTGCCTGAAGCTATTGCAGTTATGCTAAGGGAAGATGTGTTGGATGCAAGGATTGTATTCTCGCCCACCACTGATGAAAGTGATCTAAAAATGTCTCTTTTCACGTCAAGATTTTCGAATGCAGCCTCTATGACAAAGTCGACATTAGACATCTCGGAATAGTCAACAGTTGTGTGGATTCTTGACAGAACCTTCTCTGCTTCTGTTTCTGTAAATTCTGGCCTCATTTTCTGTTTCAGCACATCTTCCTGATCATGCGTGAGTTCTATGCCAAGCAGCCTGATCCTGTCCGCCTCTTTCTTATACCTGCCTTCCTGATATCTGACCTGTGATGATACAATGTCCCTGATCTTCTTCATTCCCCGCTGTATAAGCTCGTCGTTCTGGTCCTTCATGACAACATCATACCCGTTGAAGGCCATAACCTCGGCAATTGATGCCCCCATGTTACCGGCACCCACAACTCCTATGCGGCTGATACTTCCATCTGATTTCATGCCAGGATATTCGATGCACGAATATGGAATTTTCACAGGTCAAAGGTCTGGCATCAGTGAAGTTTTGCACCGGGTTCAACGTCCTTATCTGGGAAGACGAGGACAGTATTGCCTTTGCTGTCGGGGAGCCCCAGAACCAGTACCTCAGAAATGAAGTTGGCTATCTGTTTCGGTGGGAAATTAACAACTGCTATGACGGTCTTTCCTACCAGTGATTCTGGAACATAGTGCTTGGTAATCTGGGCACTGGACTTCTTCAACCCCAGGCTGCCAAAATCTATGATGAGCCTGATTGCTGGCTTCTTTGCCTCAGGAAAAGGTTCAGCGGAAATTATTCTTCCAGCCCTTATATCGACCTTTTCGAAATCCGAATAAGTAATCATCTCCGACATTTCGTCACCACACGAATATTGGATTCAACCTATAATATGGTTGCATCGCCATGAAGCAGCATTTGATTCCACATTACTTCAGCCAGGAGACTATTCAATCATGATTTTATTCTATTACACATAAGAAATGTTTAAATATCGCTTTTTAAATGTATTAATTGGTCATTGATGTCCAAGAAAAAATTTCTAAGAGATGACCTGGAAATAGCCAGCTATGAAGAGATGGATCAAGTAGCTTTTGGTGACGATGGGAGGAAAAGAAAGGAATCAGGGGACAATTCTCGTTCTATCCCTAGGAAATAGAGTAACCTCGCGTATGTTGGGGAGGTTCAGTATGATCATGCTGAGCCTTTCCAGTCCAAGTCCCCAGCCTGCGTGTGGTGGCATGCCATATTTGAAAGCTTTTATATAGAATTCAAAGGCAGAAGGATCCAGGCCTTTCTGCCTGAACCTCTTTTCCAGTAAATCAGGATCATGGACTCTCTGTGCCCCTGAAGTTATCTCCTTCTCTCCGAACTGCAGATCATAGGAGTTGGTTACCTCATCATCCCCCGGCTTTGGCATGGTATAGAAAGGCCTGACAGATGACGGCCATTCTGTGATAAAATAGAAATCCGGGAATTTCTTTCCTATTTCCCTGAGCTGCTCGGGAGTGAAGTCCTCGCCGAATGTGACTGACTGTCCCTCTTTCTCCAGAATTGAAATGCAGTCCCTGTATGTGATCCTGGGAAACGGTACATCCGGAACCTTCAGATGTATGCCATGGAGTTCAAGGGACTCAATATTTTTATCCACAACTTCCTGAATCCCGGATCTCACTGCATTTTCAAGCATCCTCATGGCATCGTTATGATCTGAGAAAGCCATCTCGATATCCACAGACGTGAACTCGTTCAGATGCCTTACTGTGTTATGCTCCTCTGCCCGAAAAGCCGGCCCAACCTCAAAAACCCGGTCTATCCCGCCTGAGATCAGTATCTCCTTGTAAAGCTGCGGACTCTGGTTCAGGTAGGCATTCTTTTCAAAATACTGTACCCTGAAAAGATCGGCGCCACCTTCCGTGGCGGCTGCCACGATTTTAGGTGTATGTACCTCGATGAAATCCTTTGACATAAGGAATTTTCTGATGCCCCAGAGAAGGGAGCTCTCGACCCTGAAAATCAGGTGCTTGTCTGGTTTCCTCAGATCCAGAAATCTGTTGTTCAGTCTTGTATCAAAGTCAGCTTCTACCGGGTCAGTAATTCCAAGAGGAAGAGGAGTTCCCGCCTGATTCAGAATCTTCACTGATTTTGCAACAACTTCTATGCCGGACTTGGCAACGCCTTCCTTTGTGACTGTACCTCGCACGGATATAACGGATTCCCGGTTTACTCCAGTAATGATGTCAATGTCTGGAATATTCTCCGGCTTAAGAGTTACCTGAACGGTTCCTGTGCTGTCACGCAGTATTAAGAATGAAATCTTCTTGAGCTTCCTGACTTCCTGAATCCAGCCATTGAGCTCAACTTCTGAGTTATCCATTGAGTGCCTGAGATCCCGAATGTAAATTCTTTCCATCCGATGCTTATCTTATGGATGCATAAAATTCTTTATGGAATTTCATGAACACTTCTTGACTTGCCGATTCATTCCATACATGAACGGAAGATAGGAACTGGGCCCACGGCAGGTTCTGTTCGGTACCTGAAATTTTCCATCAGAAAACTCCAGGAATTCCGAATATCATCTTCTGGAAATATAATTATAGAGATTCACTCTACTAACTGTATATGCGGAAGATGCTCACAACTCTGGCCATAGTGCTGGTGGTAGTTTCAATGCTGCTGGTCTTGTCTTCCCACTCCACAGCATCAACTGGAAAATCTGTGGTAATACTTAATCTGCACGAGGCAATTGATGCAGGATCGGACCAGTTTCTTTCCGGTTCTCTTTCCACATTAACATCCTCAACCACAGCTGCCGTTATCATTGACATGAATACACCCGGCGGAATACTGGAAAACATGCTGGACATGGTCAGCGCAATAAATGCCACCGAATCACGGGGCATACCTGTTTTTACGTATATTCCTGCGGATTCCAATGGAGCATCTGCCGGATCATATATAGCCATGGCATCTACCGGAATCTACATGGGCCCCGGTTCCTACATCGGGCCATCCACTCCAATCGTTGTCGGTGGCACTGCACTGGAACAGAATCACACAGAAAGTGCGATGGCCAGCCTCATGGCTTCAATGGCACAGGCACATGGCAGAAACGTTTCCGCTGTCCTGAACATGATATATGAAGACGTTGCGTACACCGCATCTGAGGCAATGTCATATGGTGTGATCACCGGGCTTTCAAACAATCTCACAGATCTCATGGGAACACTTAACCTCACCCTGTATCACACCTATACTTTGAATCCTTCCTTCTATGACAATTTTCTCAGTTTCCTGAGCAATACAACGGTGGACGGCATCATGATCCTCATTGGTGCCATAGCAATCCTGGCTGATCTGTATCATGGGACTGTGGCCCTGAGTGTCATAGGCATAATATTTATAGGTCTCGGTCTGGTTGGGGCAGAACTGGTGAGTGCGTCTTTGATAGGTATCATAATATTGCTGATGGGGGCTGTGCTCATATTCCTGGAGGCAAAAACAGGGCACGGCATAGCTCTGGTATCAGGCGTTGCCGTATCTCTTGTCGGAACATTCATGCTTGCTTCGCCATACCTTTCCAGCAACCCGGGCTATTCGCCATCACCAATTGGAACAGATTTCTACCTTGCCGCTGTGCTGGTTGCAATTCTGGCAGTGATAGTTGGGCTGTTGATCAGGAGGATAGCAATTTCACTCAAGGCTTCAAAATACACTGGAGCTGAAGCACTTATAGGAAAGACCGCACTGGTAAAGAAGCAGTTGAACCCGCAGGGATGGGTATCCTATGAGGGCATACAGTGGGAAGCTAGAAGTGTGGACGGCACCAGTATCGAGGAGGGACAGAAGGTCATAATAGTTGCAAGGGACGGCCTGACCCTTCTAGTGAAAAAGCAGTAGACATTTCCCCTGCAGATAATGCCAGTGTGAAAATGTGATCACTCATTGGAGAGCTTTAACTGCCACGTGGAGTGCTATTGCACCAAGCATCATTGTTCTGTATTTTTTAATGGTAAGGCCTGCATTCTCTATTTTCTGCCTGACCACCTCTGGAGAATAGAATTTCTTGACGGACTCCGCAAGATAGCTGTATGATGTTGATCTTGTCACAAGGTTTCCAAAGATCGGGACAATATGATAGAAATAGATGCCGAAGAGCAGCGAGAACCCCGGAGTCTTTGGATTGTAAATATCAAGATTTGCGAAAATGCCACCAGGCTTTAGCACTCTTCTCACCTCCGTAAGATACCTGTCAAGGTTCTCAAGGTTCCTGGTGAGGTATGCAGATACAACTGCATCCACGGAACCGTCATCAAGAGGAATGTTCTCAGCACTTGCCGTTATGAACCTTGTTTCGGGAAGGTAAGATGGCCTGAACATGCTCTGGGTTATGTCCAGCGATATGGTTGAGCATGAGGGGCAGGCCTGCAGGATTCCATGTGTCAGCTTGCCTGTTCCAGCTCCGCAGTCCAGAACTGTCTGGCCCGTTTTCAGTTCAAGCTCCGATACAAGGGTTCGCCTCCACCTCTGATCCATCCCCATTGATATGAAGCTGTCAAGGAGATCGTATCTGTCCTGTATGCTTTCAAAAACGTGGACAACAAGCTCCTCTTTCTTCCCACTCTGATCCAAGTCATTCCACCAGCTTGGCAAACTGGGCGTGGGGAACACCATCGATGTAGATCACGTTTTCAGGATCGATAAACTCGTTGTGAATGGCAAGATTGACTACTTTCTTGCCAACAAGGTTGGCAATTGTGCACATGGCCATTGACGATAGAAATGTTTCCTCCGACACCCTTGTCTCTCCGTAGAATTGCGGTATGACCTTCAGGTGAAGCTTCCCCTCCCTGAGATCCCTGTCAATCAGGTCTGAATCTGCAGCAGCCAGAAGCACTTCACCCTGTGCACTGATCATCTTCATGTTGATTTCCATCTTCACCTTATCACATCTAATTTCCTGTAGGATGGCTCGTAAATCTGCCCGGCGCTCTTAAGCCTGGCGATCGCCTCCACTGCTCTTTCTGCGGTAAGTCCTCTGGATGCTGATATGGCAATAACATCGTCGATGTCCGCCTGATTCTTCTCCTTCTTTATTTCCCGTATTATGTCGAATACAGTCTCCAGATCTGACCGCTGCTTTGAGCTTGTTCCCGTATACAAGATATCTATGTCAAGTTCACCATTGTTCATTGAAACGTCCTTGAGATAGTAGTCCACTATCTTCTTGGCCAGCAGGGCGTCTGCTGTGGTTACAATGGGGGAAAGCCTGGCCTTGGCAGCTGCCTCTGCCAGCCTGATGGTGGATTCCAGCTGCCGGGCTGTTATTGGTATGGAATCCGGATTACCTCCCCTTGTCTTGACGTATTCTTCCTTTAGAACCTGGATAGC
This sequence comes from Thermoplasmatales archaeon UBA509, assembly GCA_002498845.1. Taxonomy (GTDB): domain Archaea; phylum Thermoplasmatota; class Thermoplasmata; order Thermoplasmatales; family Thermoplasmataceae; genus UBA509. The sequence continues at coordinate 42,267 of DAJC01000037.1, forward strand.
ATCGTCTGAAAGCCGTGGGAATATCCTGGTCCTTGCATATGAAACATATTTCCTGATGAGTTCCTTCTCCACGGCCGGCTTGAAACCCTGTTCTTCAGGTATCTCGAAGTCAGAGATCTCATTGAGTTCAAGGCTCCGGTAAATTTCACCGACCCTGTGGGCTTTCAGTACGTGGTCAGCAAGCCTTTCGTCATTATTCCTGTCTGGCCTGTCGATGATCTTGAATATAACGTCAAACCTTGAGAGAAGGGGCGGTGGAAAGTCAATCTGGTCCACTATTGGCCTGTTCTGATCATATCTCCCGAATTTGGGATTTGCTGCACCCAGAATAGAACATCTAGACTTAAGGGTGGCCATTATGCCTGCCTTGCTTATGGTTATGGTCTGCTGCTCCATGGCTTCGTGCATTGCCGCAGTATCCTTGTCATCCATCTTGTCAAGCTCATCGATTGCTGCAAAGCCGTTGTCTGCAAGCACCAGTGCTCCGGCTTCCAGAGTCCATCTGCCTTCTCCGAAGTCATCTCTTACTGCTGCTGCCGTAAGTCCAGCCGCACTGGACCCCCTGCCAAAGGCAAAAACACCACGTGGAGAAATCTCTGTCATGTACTTCAAAAGCTGGGACTTGGCTGTTCCAGGGTCGCCCACCATAAGTATGTGGATATCACCCCTCATGGTAGTTCCGTCCCTCATGACCTTACGGACTCCTCCAAACATCTGGAGAACAAGTGTTGTTTTCACCATTTCCATGCCATATATTGTGGGTGCAATGGATGTGGCCAGAACATCAATTATATTGGGCGTACGTGACAGTTCAACTATCTTCTCCTCATCTTCAGTTGAAATGTTGATCTCCTCAAGCTCCTTCGACTTCTTATAGTGAAGAGCGTAGAAGAAGATGTCATATTCAGTGAGCATTATGTTTCCGGCCCTCTTCTGCTCTGCACGGAGGATTCCGTCGATTGTCACTCTGTCGCCAGGAAACAGCCTTCCCGTGATGTCATCTTCCATTATGACTGCTATTCTCTGGGGCTGGGTTCCGCCCTCAAGCGTCTCAGGATTTTCCTGGAGCTCCACCTTTTGTGTATCCACAAACTCAGAAAGATCCGATTTCAACTTGAATTTTGCCTTGGAATGATCCAGGCCGCTCTCCAGCTTTCCCTGACACTCCTGCGGTTCATCCAGCTTCCCCCGTTCCTGATGAACGAGATTTATCTCGCCACATACGCTGCATTCAAATGCAGCTATCTGGAGCCGTGGGAGAACTTCGGTATTTTTCCTTATTATTCCAGTTATGCTGAGCAGTTTGCCTATATCCGGACTCCTCAACTGCCTGATTTCCTTGCGGAATGCAGGATCCTCGCTAATGTCGGTGATCCTGAGATTTATTCTTGTGACATTTCCCCGATCATGGCGCATCATTTCCTTCAGGACGTCTTCTCCCAGTGAAATGAAAAGCTCCGGATCCTCAGCCAGTCCCTGGTCAAAGCCATTGCTTCGGCCATACTCTGAAATGTCCCTGAATGATACGTATAAGGATTTTTCCTCCGGATACATTGCACTCAGCTTGTTTATCCTGTCAAGATACCCGAATTCCGAAAATATCCTCATCCACCCGGCCTTAATCTTTTCCGGGTCATCCATAAGGGAAGTAATCATTTACATGGTGAGTCTCAAACTTACTAAAATACATTTGTTATCGCTAACGCATTCGGGTTCCATGCATGGAAAAATTCATAATATGCCTGTTTCAAAACCCCCGATATGCTGGCTCTTGCCTCGGAGAAAATATCATAATCATGTCTTGAAAAAATTATATACCGTCCAAAACATCACCATTGCCGTGCCGTCGTAGCTCAGCCTGGTAGAGCGCGTGCTTGGTAAGCACGAGGTCGCGGGATCGAATCCCGTCGGCGGCTCTCTGAATTTTCCCCGTTCTGTGAAATATTTTCAAGACCATGTCTGAAAGCGTTTCCAAGTGCGTATTCGAGGAATTTGGAGATGTTGATGCCATATCTGTGTGCTTTTTCTACGAGTTCTTCATCAACTTTTAAAGTTAGATTCCTTTGCATGTGCATGCACATGTCGTTTAAGGAATTTAAACACTCACATTATTGATTACCACAGCTTCCATGATGCCATCCCTGTTCCTTCAGGTATCGAACCATGTCTTTGTAATCATCATCCCCATACTTCATTTCAACTGGCTTCCCGCAAATGCTACATGGATACGTTATCTTGAAATCCCTCTCAGCCTCATCATATCCGTCGCCCCAGCCATCTTCGTATCCTTTCTTCTTCCCATTTTCGTAAGATAACCTTTCAAGCTTTGGAAGCTTAACTTTCGCTTTCTCTAAATCCTCCTCGGTCATCGTTTTAACAGGTTCAGGATCCCTGAAATGTGAGAAATCCGGGTGGCCACCTTCCTTATGGCACCTGTCGCATTTTCCATCTTTCCAGAGTGTCCATTCATTGCCGCACTTCTTGCATATCCCCCAACTTGCATAACGATTCCAAGCTTCATGAAATCCTCTAATATACGAGATAACAGCTTCGTTAACAGGTAATCTCACTATTTCTTTTTGGAGTTCGAATTTATTAGTGAGAATTTCGGTCATGACCTGCGCATATGACCTGCTACCCTTAACAGCATCAAGGTTCTCCTTGAGTTTCCTGTTCAGGTGTATTGTGACAGGAGGGTTCTCCAGCTGATAGCGAACATGGGAAGGCGGATAATGCCGAGCTTTTGGCATGTTCAATCAATGAAAATCATCTATATTAACATTTACAAAATCACATAATGGTCATCTACAAATCACATACCTGTTCTATAGGTAAGAATTATGGGAAAACGCTGAATTTTTCAGTCTAACTAAATTTTGACCTTTATCACCCTCATGGGCTATATACATGCGAAAATCCCCCTCTTTGAACTTGCAGTTTCTCCAGGGTTTCAGTCTAAGTTGCCATCCGATCTAACATGGAAAAACGGTCTAAAATTAACGGTTGATTGTATTCACGTTCCGACTTTGATAGATAAACCCCTCGACAACTCACAGAAACAGAGGAATAGCACTTTTCCGTTAAACTCTTGAAAAGGTATCTTCCTACTGTTATTTCTGGAAGGGAAAAAAACATTTTATGTTATCGAAAAGTAACAGTACGATCCTCCTCCTGAACAATTGCTTCAGGAAAGCCATTATGCTGTTTCTGGAAGATGTGTAGGAGGTATCAGACACAACTAATTTTTCTCACAATAACGACAACTACTAGGTAAGGTTGCTCAAGCGTTTTGCAATTTCCTCTCCGATATTTTCTCTATCAAGATCTTCTATAGATGTTTTAAGATAGAGGTGCCCGTCTCTTAGTTCGATTGAGCTTACAAACAACAAAGGATCCAAGGAAGCCACTACGTGAACAATTTCCAAAATAATATCTGGTGTTATGCGTTCTTTACTTTCGGATTTTAGTTTCTCTATGAACCCAGTCAAGAAATCCGTCTTTCTCGATGATATTATAACAAAATTTTCTGAGAAGTTCAAATCTCTATCATTGGTATCTTCCATAGTTATCAAACCACCGCTTTGGAACTCCAGTCAAATACAGCGTTAGACCCTTGTTCTATCATGCTCTTTCCTGTTTCTTTTCCAATTTCCCCAGCCCATGATAATGAAGTACCAGACCTTGCATGAGCAAATTCAGCGAAGGCTTTTCCAATCCTGTAAGTGAGCGCGTTAACTCCAGTAGTATTCGATGTTTCCATTGCCCCGGAAATCATCGCCTCCTTAATTGGATGTTCGTCGTGTTCGTTTCTGTTCTTCATGGCTGAGTAAACAGATGAGGCTGCTTTTTCAAGATAGTAATGATGGTGAATAAAAGCAGTTATAATGCAAGCGACATGGGACAAAACACAGGTAACACCAAGGGCTGCTCCAATTATGGCTCCCTTGGCTAGCCCCTTTAC
>DAJC01000037.1:46249-73656 GCA_002498845.1 Thermoplasmatales archaeon UBA509
TTTACTAGCCTCTTCTTAAATTTCTCCGGCCTTTCTGATTTGAATTCGCCCCCACTATCAGGATTATAATAGCTAAATGCACATTCACCCTTATGGGAGCGGCACCAAGAACCACACCCTTGAACTACACTTCTTTTGTAATAGATCGGTCTACCGCAATGGCAACAGGAGGTCATTTATATATAAATTGAACGTTATATAAGAGCTCTTCGGATAGTATTCGGAGAAGTAAGTGCAGCAACCTCTAAACTACACTTGTAAACGTATTTTATAAATGAAGGCTTTTTTTTAAAAACACGTAAAATTTATAGCATTTACTCGTTCTATCCTTTTAGCATGACCCTCGTAGATTGTTTTGGCAAAGTTACAAAGAACGACCTAATAAAGTTGGTCGATGATGCTGCTGACCTCATACGAACCTCTGTGGATTACAAATATATTCTGGTTCTTCTCTTCATTAAAAGGTTAAGCGACAGATGGAAAGAAGAAGTCGAGGACGCAAAAGATGAAATAATGAGAGAAACTGGAATTGACGAAGCAGAGGCGCTTAAGCGTGCCGTAAGGGAAGAATACCACAGCTATATTGTTCCAGAAAATGTTCTATGGGACAACATTAAGAAAGATGGAAATCTAACTGAAAATCTGTCAAAGGCAATCACGGAAATCGCAAAGGAAAACAAAGAACTGGATGGAGTAGTAAACAGAATTGATTTCGTAGACTTCACAAAGAGCAGGGAAAACAGGTTACTCCTCGAGCAGTTATTCGGTCTTTTTGACAGATATACCCTTTTGAACAGGTGTATTGAGGGTGATGCCATGGGAGATGCCTACGAGCACATATTAATGAGGTTCGCCCCTGAAAAGGCCAAGGAAGGGGAAGTTTATACTCCGAGAGAAGTAGTTAGGCTTATGGTTGAAATACTTGACCCGAAGCCAGGAATGAGTGTTTATGATCCTGCGTGCGGCTCTGGCGGTATGCTCATTGAGACATATGAACATGTAAAACGGAAAATAGGCGAAGATGGTGCAAATCGAGTCGGCCTATATGGTGAAGAGAGAAGTCCAACAACCTATGCTCTGGCAAAAATGAACACAATTCTCCACGGGATATCCGAATCTCATCTTGAAGTAGGTGACAGTCTTCTATATCCTAAATTTAAAACAGCCTCTGGGTTGAAAGTATTCGATCTTGTTCTTGCTAATCCACCGTGGGCCCAAAAAGGTTATGGGGAAGAAACGCTGAAACAGGCAGAATTCAAGGATAGGTACTCATATGGTTTTGTCCCTCGGAGGTACGGAGACTGGGCATGGATACAGCATATGCTGTACACTTCTAAATCAAAAGTGGCAGTTATCATGGACCAGGGAGTACTATTTAGGGGAAATTCCGAGAAAGTCGTAAGAAAAAAGATAGTTGATGAGAAGACTCTGGAGTCCGTTATTCTGTTGCCGGATAAAATATTCTATAATACAGGAGCAGCTGGTGTTGTCCTCACTTTCAATAAGAACAAACAAGAGAACCACAAAGATGATATTTTGTTTATAGATGCTTCTAAAGAGTTCGGAAAGCACCAAAATATCAAGAAATTGAATATAATAAACGAAGAAAATATCAATAACATAGTTTCAACCTATACAGACTTCGAAACCAAAGAGGGGTTTTCAAAAGTCGTTAGTGTGGAGGAAATAAAAGCAAAAGATTACGATTTGAATGTCAGCACTTATGTAAACCCAGTTAATGATGAAAATTCAATTGATATTTCAGGCACTATTGAGGGGCTTGATGCAATAAATATTGAACTTACTGAAGTTGAGCACAAGCTCAACGGTTATCTCCGGGAGCTAGGTTATATTGAATAATTCAGAGGGGACTAGAGACGACTTAAAAATTAATGAAACAGCACCTCCTGAATGGAGAATTGTAAAACTTTCTGAAGTGGCCGATGTGGTTTCTGGTTATGGATTTCCTTTAAAATATCAAGGAAAGGAACAAGGTACCTACCCATTCGTAAAGGTAGGAGATATGAACCTGTCCGATAAATATGTTAACACAGCAAGCAATTTTGTTGGAAGAGAAGAACTCAAACAGTTACACGCGAAAGTTTTTCCTTCCGGCACTACTATATTTCCGAAAATTGGAATGGCAGTTTATCTCAATAAATTCAGAATTCTCTCTGTGGAAGCCACTTTTGACAATAATGTAGCAGGTATTGTCCCAAGGAGAATTCACGATGAATTCCTATACTATTACTTTGTTTCCAGAGTGGATCTTAAAGCTATATCAAACATTACGACAATGCCTTCAATTAAAAAATCAACGTTAGAGAATTTGCAAATACCTTGTCCATCGTTGAACGAGCAGCAAAGAATCGCTGAAATTCTTTCAACCGCTGACGAAGCCATTCAAATGGTAAACGACCAGATAACCCAAACAGAGCACCTCAAGAAAGGACTGATGCAGACTCTTCTTACAAAAGGAATTGGGCATACAAAGTTCAAGATGACTGAGATCGGAGAGATACCAGAGGAGTGGCCACTTAGGCCATTTAGTGAAGTATTGCAAATTAGGAAAAGAAAGAATGAAGGCAAATCAGAAAAAATATATACCATCCCTATGGAGTTGATCCCCCAAAATGAAACTTATTGCGGTTACAGGTCTCTGAACAAAAGCGAAGTCGTGCCTCCAACTTATTGTGAGTGTGGAGACATTCTCCTCCCTAAAATAACTCCTTCTGTTGAAAACGGCAAACAGGGAATAGTCCCAACTATGCCGTCTGGAAATGCTTTCGCAACTTCAGAGGTGTACGCTCTTTTCACTAATGGTTCACTCACAAATATTTATACATTTTATCTCTTGAAATTAAGTTTATTCAGGAAACCACTTATTGACAGTATGGTTGGAACAACTGGGCGGCAAAGAGTTCCAAAAGATTCACTTTTCAACTTGTCTTTTCCAGTTCCGCCTATCCCAGAGCAGCAGAAAATATCCGAAATCCTAACAACAATTGACCACAAATTAGAACTTCTCAGAAGCAAGAAGACCCACTTAGAAGAACTCAAGAAAGGCATGATGGAGGAACTTCTTACTGGAAGGGTAAGGGTAAAGGTATGATGTTCAGTGAAGATTCAAGTGAGAGATGGATTTTAAGAAAGCTTCAGGAAATGGGATGGGCTTACGTCTCACCCGAAGAGATAGATAACGAGAACAACGATTATTTTATCCGGGATATTCTACTGAGCAGTCTAAAAAATATCAATGCAGAAAGTGAAACGCTTATTGACAATGCAGTTTCCAAACTAGAGGAACTCACGCCATCAAAAGAGGGAAATGGTAAATTCCTTGACTATTTCAAGCATGGCATAGATGTTGTAGACGAAAACAGACATATTCACACAATAAGACTTGTCGATGTCACAGATGTGAATAAAAACAGCCTCATAGTAACAAACCAGTTCAATGTCCAGGGGAAAGCAAACAAACGTCCAGATATATTGCTATTTGTAAACGGGATTCCCATTGTTATAATGGAAAACAAGAACCCATACAATATGGGTAATTTGGAAATGGCTTATAACCAGATAAAGGGATACGAAAGGAGCATTTCAGGATTATTCACATTTCTTCAGATAGGCATGATAAACAATGGAGTAAAAGGGGAGATCTTTCCTCTGTTCTTCAACGAGAAGGGCGAAGATCTCAGGGCTAAGTGGAAAGCTTCATACCCGTTGGATATAGATTCGGAAAATGAGGTAGAGATTCTTCTGTACGGGGTATTTTTCCCTGGTAATTTCTTGAACATAATAAGAAATTATGTTCATATCAGAAAGAGAGGGGAAAGCAACGAAAAAATCATAGCCAGGTATATGCAGTTTAGAGCTACAGAAAAAATAATCAAGAGAATAATGGATGGCCTGAACACGCCGTCTGGCAAAGCTATGAAAACAGGGCTTATATGGCACTGGCAAGGGTCGGGAAAGACACTCATAATGGGATATACCGCATACCAGATTAGGCAAAGGTTCCCAGAAAGCACTGTTTTGGTAGTAGTGGACAGGCGGGATCTGGATAACCAAGCTCTTGCGAGCTTCACTGGAGTTCAGGGGCTGGAACTCACTGAGAGCATTGATAGTATTTCAAGGCTAGTTGAGATTATTGATTACAACGGTGGAAAAGGAAAACCCGGAATTTTCATTGTTACAGTGCAGAAATTTAGCCCAGAGAATTTTAAATCGATCGCGGGAGGGAGATCCCTGAGCAGGGATGATATAGTATGTCTGGTTGATGAAAGCCACAGAACTCAGTATGGTCTCATGGCCGCTAATTTCAGGAATGCCTTTCCAAATGCGTTTGTCTTTGGATTCACCGGAACTCCCGTCAGAAAAAATACAGGTGGAAAGATAAGAAATACGTTTGCAGAATTCTGCCCACCTGGTGAATTATACCTTGACAGGTATTCCATGAAGGATGCTCAGGATGATGGCTTCACGGTTCCGATTGCATATGAGTACAATGGTGCAGTTCCTGTTGTTAAGGATTTGATACTGAAGGAGGCACTGGAACATGACGAGGAGACTGAGGGTCTTACCGATGCAGAAAAGGAGATTCTGAACAGAAAGATTAGCGTAATAAAGGAGGCTTTCAAAACAGAATCAAATATTGAAGCAATTGTTGAGGATGTTGCGAGGCATTTCAGAAATGAGGTTGAAGACAGCGGACTGAAAGCCATGCTAGTCGCTGTAGACAGGGAAGCTTGTGTTTTATATAAACGGAAGCTTGACCGCTTGCTACCCCCTGAATCATCCGAAATTGTTATGACATTCAGCTACAACGAAGCTTCCAGCATCATTTCTGATTACAGAGAGGAACTTGAAAAGAGGACGGGAAAAGAGGCCAAGAAAGCCTGCAAGGAATTCACAGAGCAGTTTGATTATTCGGAGAATCCAAAGATACTCATAGTAACCGATATGCTTCTCACTGGTTTTGATTCCCCGAAACTGTGGGTAATGTATCTTGCAAAGCCACTTTTTGAAGAAAGGCTCCTTCAGGCAATCGGGAGAACGGACAGGCCTTTTTCGACCAAGGATTACGGTTACATCGTTGATTATGTTTATCTTCTGGATACTCTCAATAAAACACTGAAGAAATACGAAGGGCTCTCATCTGGCGAGGGCGTCAAAGGCATTGTGATATCTAGAGAAGAAACTAAGAGGGAATTTTTGGAGTTGCTAAATCAGACATATGCGCTCTTTGGCAATTTTGACTTTTCAGATGGTAGCCATGAGAATCTGGATAGGTTGATTAAGTTGCTTTCGGATTCAGAGCTGTCCGAAAGATTTGAAAAGAATTTCAGGAAACTGACGGCAATCCTAAATCTCCCGCGAGCAAAAACTTACCTGATGGCTTATGTAGAGAAGTACAAAACCCTAGCAAAAGCCTATGGTGTGTATGTGAATAATCTTAAGCTTGGGAATATCGATGAGCAGAAAGTTTCTGAGGCCTATGAACGGGTGAAGAAGATAATAAGCGAGAATTTCTTCCTAGATGTTGAGAACAGGGGCGGCTTCACTATAGACAGAAGTTATCTGGACAGCCTCGGAAAAACCAAGGACTACGCTTCTGCATTAAGGGCCCTTAACCAATGGCATACTGAAATCTCAAACAGGAGATTCAGATATCCAGACCTCCTTGAAAGAATTGTCAATGCATATCAAAAGCTCATGACAGCCAAGGAGGTTAACGAGGGCATTCTCAGAGAAATAAAAGCCATAAAAGAAAATGTTGACGCCATTGATGCTGCAAGTGCCAGTGAAGGTGAAACAATGGCTGCATTTAAGGAAGCCATCAGCTCTGTTCTAAAGGATGTTGACGGTAACACTTTGAATGAAGTGATTTCAGATTTATCTTCAAGGAAGGGCGTCGCCCTCATTCTTAAGAATCAGAACTACATTGGAAAGTCCGACAGGAAGAGCATTAAAAGGTCTATAAGGTATTCGGTTATCAAAGTTCTAAAACCGGATAACGTTCAGGACGAGAACTCCATTGTGGAAGGCTTATATCAGAAATTGAGGGATACATTTGGTTTCTGATGTTGTAATCCTTGGAAATAAGGTGAAAATCGTGCGATGTAACAGGAGTAGGCCGGCCCAAATCAAGGGCACTCTTTGTGTACCTCTGTCATTCTCCGACAGTGAGCTCAGACAATATTTAGGGGGGAGACTAATGAGGGTCCTTAAGGCTGAATACCGTAAGCTTACCAAGGAAAAAGGATTCTTTATTATCGGAGAAGTTAGTTTTGAACTTATCGATAAATTCCGGGATAAAACGATGCTGGCCGCTCTTAAAGGTTCAACAATTTTTGTCCGTGAAGATATTATCAAATTGAGCAGAGTTGACATAAGAGAAATAGTTGTACATGAGGTTGCACATCTGTTTTCAAGGGGACATGGTGAGAGATTTCAGATGGCTGTTCAATTTATAGGGGGGAACCAAAGGAGGTTGCCAATACAGTTATAGAATTTACATATTCTAGTGAATATGTGTGATATTTGTAGCCGAGTATGTTGGTAGAACATACTGCTCACCGTATGGAGGATAGTCAACCTTATACCCTGAGATGAAATCAGATATTCTGTAGGTAATTATTTTGTTTTCAGGGGTATATCTAACCCGGAAGTATGTGAATCCTTCTTTGAGCAACCACATATATGATTCTACTGCAAGAGCAAAACCATCAAACTTTCTGAAGTAGTGTCTTCTATCACGGACTGCTATGCAGTAAGGTTTCTGCAATCTGCCAACAACATCTCCATTCCTGTACAGATAAGCCCCGCGTTGTTCAGGCATTTAGATTATCCCTCCCCGGAAATTCCAGGCATCTGCCCTTGGGGACAACTAAACCTTCTGATATCCATTTATCAATAATTGTCTGAACGGTATCCACCGAAATCCCCTTCTCTGATGCAATCCATCTTTCAATGTTATCTCGCTCCCTAGCAGCTTCACTTATTCCGGCAAAGACTTTACTTACTCCATCAAATATTACTTTCGGATCTATTTCTGGTTCTACTTCATCCGCAGAAAATGAGAAATTCGATTCTGGCCAATCTTCCAAGGGTAGAATATTCAAGCCCTTTCTGTACTTGTGAGCCATATTATTTCGTTGACGTTTTATGACATTTGTTTTGCTGACCTTTGAGAACGTAATGTCAAAAATATCCTCGTCCAACAATTTGATGTGATATCTCTCCGCATAACGTCTATAGGCATCATAAAAATCAGAAGCTGCCCTCTCTTCGTTGCCTTCCTTTGCAATACATTCATTAAAGAAGGCTCTCACTGGATTTGCAGACCTCGTCCATATTCTCATTGCTTCCGCAGTAGGTGTGGCATCAGTGAACTTCAGTCCGTTTTCCATGATTCTCCTTGCACCTTCAATCATCCAGTTGAGAATTCCTGATGACTCTTCCTTCAGTTTTTTCTGAAGTCTTGCATCCATGCTGGGTGGCTTGTGAAAGACAATTATGTCCCAGCGATTGAAAAATGAATCCTCCTCCTCATCACCTACAGAGGGCAACGAATTTGCAGAAAACAGCAGTTTGGATCTGGGCTGGAAATCAAACGGATGCTTGTACTTGAATTCCCCAGGTATGAGATCCCTGCCGGTGATTCCCTTGAATATGGAGATATCACTCAGGGAGCTTGTTGGCATATCTGGGGCAATATTGGCAAGTTTCTTGTACAGTTTTGAAGTTATAAACCTCTGGTCCGCTTTGGAAAGTTGCTGAAGCGTTGCGGCCGATACGTTCTGAATTCCCAGAATTTCCTTGATTGCTTGCAGGAATGTTGATTTGCCGCTATCTGTGGGGCCTATCAGGATTAATCCTTTCTTAATGGGATATCCTGGGATAAGCGTATAACCTGCCCACTCTTGAAGTCTTTTAACGTCTTCCTGACTTGCTACTTCACTTAGGAAGTTATCGAAAATAGGACGACTATCACCTTCAAGGTACTTGACTGGAAGAAGGACTGTCGCAAATATCTCCGGTGTAAAATCTATAACTTTGAGCTTTTCGCAGTCCAAAAGGCCATTATCAAGAGCCAGGTACCTCTCCTGTTCTTTCATAAGGTATGCGTTGTCCATAAGTTTGCTGAGGACTTCGCTTTTCTCGCCGTTCGCAACCTGGTTAGATGTGAGATGTTCCATCTTCTCCCTGAGAACCATATTGGTAGGCTCTGTTTCGTAATACCTGCCATTGTACCAATATAAAATGTCTTGAGGCTTCCCAAATGCTATTTCCCTCGCAACATGATACTGGTGCTTGAGGTACTGCATCAGCATGTTGGGCAGGTTTCGCTTAGCAAGTTCGTATGCCTTATCTGGGCCCTGAGGCACATACCCGTAGAGGGCCGTTAGCGCTGTTCTTACTTTTTCCTCAGATATTTCCCAGATCTTGAACTGCGGTTTCCCAAGGTCTTCAAATGTGGGGGTTTCTATCCCGCCATCATCGGCACTTCTTGAATTGTAATAATGCTCAATCATATATTTCACAGCGGGATCTTCATATGGCGGGTTGCATCGTGTGCTGGCAAATCTATTGAGTTTTTCACGGAATTCATCTTTCGTACAGCCTCTTCTGTTTAAGAAAACAGTATAGGCAAGGCAAGCCATGTTGCGCTCACCTTCATTGAACGTTGCTCCATTTTCTATGCGCTTCATCATGGGCTTGACCCAATTAGATTTTCCAATCATCATGAATTCGAGCCATCCTGGCGCATAGGCGATTGGTAGGTCAAAGATCCTGTATACACCCTTATCGTTCTCAGACCCGCCTCCGACGAGGAGATTCCCATCGCTTCTTATGTCAATGCCAGTTCCAAGTGCATCTGCGGCACCAGTTATAATCGAGGAATCTTTGACTTTCAGAATAATGTGCAATCCACCTGAAGGGGTAGCCTGAATCAGGGAAATTGCCTGGTCACTTTTTTGTTGTTTTAATATCCTCTGCCATTCTTTCCAACCATCCTTACCATTCTTCACGTCAATGTCGATTCCAAGGAGTCCGTTCCCCATGGCCAGACCTATGTTAGCATATGGATCTGCCATCCAGACCCTCCTAACTTTTTCCGGATCTGTTGTTGCTTCTTCCTGCCAGTTCTTGTGCATGGGGTGTTTACCCGGGGTTCTGCAGTTTTCAGCTTTCCTGCATGTGCACATTCCATTTTTGACCGTGTAAAGTGGGAACACAGGTATGCCTCTACTTGCAAAGAAAACGGCCGCATCAAGCTTTTTGTTAAACATCTTTTCAAAAGGTTTAAGATTCTCAATGTATTGTGTAATCGAGTTCGGTGTCGGCGGAAATGTCGAACTCATTTTTGTTTCACCTCTGGCTTTACTATGAGAGTGTTACCTTTCATTTCTAAAACGATTCTTTCACCCGCACTTATGTCTGCGTTTTTAACCCATATAGCTGGAAGCATCAAACAAAAACCATCTCCTTTCTTGCTGACTTTTCTGGTGCCAAATTTTAAGTTTGTCATATCATAGAAGTCATGCAAACGAGTCTATATATGTTTTAGTAATATTTTTCAGATACTTCAATAATATAAATTATGATACTAAAAAAATACATAAAATTAATATCATGATACTAATTGTCTATGATGATACTCAATGATTACCCTTGATGAGACTGACCTTAACCAGAGAGAAAAATTGGTACTTGAGAAGTACTCTGAAAAACCGTGGAGACCTGAGGAACTAGCAAAAGAACTTAGGACAAAGATGTCACGACCTACGTTCTACAGGGCTCATCGCTTGCTTTCTGACCAATATGGCGAAGCAGATAAGCCTGGCAGGCGTCTTAAATCCTCCCTCATATACGTTATCTCCGATGAAGAGAAAAGGCAATTCGGACTTATTAATTCAAATGGTGACCTTCTTAAAGGAAAGTATTACTTCCGTAAAGATGAGCGCAAAGCACAGAATTGGAAAAAGATTATGCGGAAGGTAGAGGACTACAGAGGTGATAAGACTCCTTATCATCTCTTAGCACTTGTGCAGAGAGAGTTTAGTGGTTATCCTTTTATCACCGCCAGAGACGTAAGTAAGGTTGTAGAACTCATTACAGTTGCACCCAAAGATGATGTTTATAATTCAAGGCATGAGCTGTTCAAGTTTTTAGAGCCTCAAATTAAGCGATTAAAAAACGATCCGACAGAAGAAGATTCGAAGATCCTTGCGGTTTCGATCCGGAAAATTTTTGATTCCTCAGTAGAGGAGCTTTTAGGCCTTGGAGAGGCAAATGTGGATGAGCATCAAAACAAAATTTTCGACATCCTATGTGATGTTTATAATGAGCATGAAGCGATAAGTGTCATAGATGTTCTCTTTAACTACAGTGCCCAAGAGGGAAAGGAAGAGGTCAAAAACCAACTTATCTCAGACTTGATTGAAACATATTCCAAACACTTCGAAATAACCGAAATCGCATCATATATTAGCGATAAAATCTCAGACTTGGATGAGCAAGAAATAGAACTTTCGCTTGAAGACCCAAGAAAGGTAATTAAAGTCACATCACTTAGAAGTTATTTGGATAAGGCCCTGAAGAAAATTACTACTGAGAAGACCTAACAGGTTTTAACTGGTGTTAAGACCCCTCAACGACTTCGAAAAGCATTAAAATACGCCCTCAGTGGAAAATGTTTAGGCGTATATCCTCACTGTTACTTTTCCATCAACTTTTAATCAATATTCACGACCAGAAATAACAAGTAGAAAGCCATCCCTCGACGGTATCATCTTCAGGGCTGTTTTACTGGGTCTTCAAGTTGTTGAGTGGTTTCATCGCTCTGCATTTCTATGAAAGTACTAACAAGATTATGCATTGAAGGGAGAATCGCAGCGCCCCAAATGTTGTGTAAATTTAAGGATACCTCCTCTGAAACATTTCTCTGATCTTGTTCTAGCATTTATAGAATCCTTTCATTGTTCCCTGGAACATTTCTCATTTATCCCGTTTCCCCCTTTCCTTCAAGGAATCTAATCACCCTAACTCCGTCCGTGTTTAGATATTCCATCTCTGGCTCATGTCTTTGGGCCCTGTTTCTCAAAGTAAAGTTCGGATCGTCTTTGTTACTTGGGTCAAACAAGACAAACCCGATGCCAAACGCGATCGAAAGGGATTCCAATATATCCAGCGTTTCTGGATTTGATGTGTTAGGCACAACCAAGTAGGACTTGTGACTGAATAACAAGTAGAATGCTGCTTGACTAAAAGCTTTTGTCAAGGCATCATACGTTGTATCCGTCTTTATTTCTGCACTTACGATTTCTGGGTCTCTTTTGAATGCTGACCCCATAGATAGGTTGTAATAGCCAACCACATCGGGGTTACTCCAACCTCTTTTGTTCGGGCTTCCTCCGTATTTTTTGGCAACAGTACACTCCCTCAAGTCTTCAACGAGGTAAGATGCAAAGGACTCGTAGAATTCCTTTTCCAGGGGAGCATCTCTAGTTTTGACAGGGGAATTACTCAGAGGTTTCACTGCCTTGAATATCTTTCCAACAGAGTCTTTACTTTCTAGTTTATCTTTGAAATCCGGATGATTTCTCAACCCAGCAACCTGAGAATTTATCATATTTTTGTTGAAATCTGGAAAAATCTTCCTAAGTTCAGCCGTTAGTTCCGAAAATCTAATTCCTTCGCTTCTCGATCTGATGATTTCAAACGCTTTGTCCCTGACCTGCTTTGTAACTCCTATTTCCTTTTTCTTATTCATGTTTTACCCCTCCCGAAATCTACTAACCGTAGCGTCCCCACAGTCTCTCAATTAACAACTGGTTTTCAAGTTACTCGTTCGGTTTCTCTGGCAATATCAAACCTTACACCACTAAACAATAAGTGAGTAAGAAATATAAATTGTCCGACCGAAAGCGTGTTATCTGCCATTTTAAAGGCGGCCAGAGTTGAAACAACCTTTCCATACCAGTAATCGGCCTGTTTCACCTTGGAGAGATAGTGCATGGAACCAACAGATTCACAAGATCTTCCCTGAATAAAATCAGCAACTCCCTCTGGCACACCATGGTAAATGAGAAAATTGTACTGCCACTTTCTCAGGTACTTAGGTGCCAGCCCAATTTCGCTGAAATAATGGGATATGGTATCATCATTAAGCTCAACTCTTTCAAGAGATAGAGCCAGTTGCTTAGGCATGTATACGTAAAATGCCTTCTTGTGACCTCTGAAGTAGTTTAGAGGATATTTCGCCAAGTTCTGGTTGACTATGAGCCTCTCCCTGTCAAACTCTTTCATCATCTTAACCAGTTCCATTATCCTGATTCCAGACATGGCCAGGACTGAAAACGCTGTCTTCATCGTTTCGTTGTCAATTTTTCTGTAAATCTCATTCACCTTGTCATCTGAAGGCATGAAGCCGTCGGGAGAGGTTTTCCTTGACGGGATAGCTCTTCTGAAATAATCGGCATCCTCACCCGACAATAGTTCATTCTCTTCCAGGAAGTTGAGGTAGACCCTTGCTACGGTTCTAATGTATTGAGTACGAGCCCCAAGAATAATCCTTGACAGTTCAGCTCTGCTCTCAATATTCCTATTCCAGAAGTTTTCCTTCAAGTATTTATTCACTTGAGCTTTGTATCCTTTTGTATATTTCTTGCTATCCATCCATCTGTTAAGAGAGTCAAAGTGTTCAGAAAACCTTGGAATTACGGCTTGGTAAGCACGAGGTCGCGGGATCGAATCCCGTCGGCGGCTCTTATGCAGTATTAAGATTTACAGGGTCACGCGGCAATTAAAAATGCTGTCTGTTATTCTGGCGTTATATGCGGATTCTAGTTATGGGCGGAACTGGATTTATAGGGCGTGTACTTGTCAAATACCTGCTGAATGATGGTCATGAGGTCTTTGTTGCCTCAAATGGAAAAACTAAGGTATCATTTGCAGGTGAGGCAAAACATTTACATTTTGACAGATTCAATCCACTATCCGTTAAAGAATCAATTGGGAATTTGGATCACTTTGATGCAGTTTATGATCAGCTGGCTTTCAGGATTAAGGACGTAAAGGAACTCATTGATATTCTGGCGGGAAAAACTGATTCGTATATATTCACCTCAAGCGCAGCTGTATATTCAGACAAATCGGGATTATTATCTGAAGATCAATTTGACCCTTTTAGTTATGAATTTGATGATAAAGAGAGCGAAAAATCCTACTCAGATGGAAAGAGAAATGTGGAGGCCTATGTATACCAGAACGCTGATTTTGCGGTTTCACCTGCGAGATTCCCCAGCATTTTGGGCAACTGTGACAGTACCCTTAGATTTCTGGATCATCTCAGAAGGATAGAACAGGGCAGACCTTTCTGGGCACCCGAAAAAGCCGGCAGAAGAAACTTTACCTGGGTGGATGACGCAGGCCGGTTTTTGGCATGGCTGGGAACACATGATAAGAAAGGGCCATACAATGGCGCATCAGCAGAATGTTTTGACATACGAACCTTTCTTAACTTAATAGGAAAAGTCATGGGAAAAACTGTTTCTTTCCAGTCACAATCAGAGCAAGACAAATCCAGATACTATAAGGATGTGGACTTTATTCTGTCAACCCAAAAGGCCAACCATGAGGGATTTAAATTCACTGGCACAGAGGAGTGGTTGAGTAAAGAGGTGGCAAATTACCGTATACAACCTGATATTGAATGCAGTTCACAGGAATACGCAGATTCGCTTTTCCCATAAACATATGCTGAACCAATGACCCCAAAAATAAAAGGCAGGTTCCCAGATGCCACGTTCAATGCAGGATTTTCTTCCAGGTTCTAACAAATTTGGACTGAAGCCATTCATATGGTAAATTGTATTTATGAATCTGGATGGCTTCCCACTAGGGATACCTGTGAAGAGCAATGAATTATTCCGTTCTGGGAAGCGGTTAAAGCTTCGAAAAGGATGCATTGCTCGGAGCTGCAATTAGGGAAGGATTGTCTGATATTTTTTTCTGAAACTCTTTCTGGACCTGACCGGCAGGAATTCTCTCCACAACTTCTTTCAGGTATGACAGGTCAGGGAATGAGATTGCATTCCAGAGGCAGGCAACTCCACAGTTGTTGCATCCAACCATACAGTTCTCTGGAAACATGACTACCGACTTGCTCCTTTCCAGATCATAACCGAATACGTTCCTTTTTTCGCCGCAGGTCACCACACAGAGACCGCAACCCGTACACTTGCTCTCGTCCACTGTCGGATGCCAGTCTATATTCTTCCTTTCCATTCCGTGCCATATTGCAAATGGGGTTGCTGCATTACTGTTTGTCATTTATAACATCCTCCTCCAGATGAACAGAGTGCTCCGGGAATTTCTCAAGCCTCGCAGCAAGATCTTCCTTAACCCTGGGGAAAATCTTGTACTTGATCACTACGTTTCTGACAAATTTTTTTGGATCCTCTGGAAATGCTATGGCATCCCTGTCACAGAGCTTTCCGCAGGTTGTGCATCCAATCACACATTTTCCGGGATTTACGACTACGGGCTTTGACGCATGAAGGTCCCACCGATATACATCATTTCCACAGGTAAGCAGACACATTCCACATCCGTGACACTTCTGGGCATCAACAATTGGATACCATTCAACAAGGCGCCTTTCAACTCCGTGCCAGGTTCCGTCGCCACTCATGCATTATTTATGCTGTATATCTATATATTAACATATACTAATACATGAAGCGGAAGTTTTAATTGTGAAGACTTAGAGATTTTCTGAATCGGGAGTGATAATGACCAATTATTTCGTGTCAGGATTTCCTTCCGCAACAAGCCGGTTGAAGAGCGGCACAGAAACAGGGGCAAGATCCGGCCCGTTCTTCAGTCCCCTCAAAATCTTCACTGGCCTGTACATACTCTTGAATTCCTCCCTGACCGCTGTTCTCAGTGGCCCAAATAGATCATTGCCGGCGTTGGCTATGCCACCACCTATGATGAGAACTTCCGGGTCCAGTATGTTGATTATGTTTACAATGCCCACTGCCAGGTAATATATGGTCTCCTCTACTATGAGCTGGGAAAACATATCGCCTTTTCGCTTGAACTCAAAGACCTTCTTCGCATCTATCTCTGAAGGCTTAACCTTTGAAAAGAGTTCAGATTCCTTCACGGCCGTGATGTTTTCCGAAACACGTCTTGCTATTCCCCTGCCACCTGCAATGGCCTCCAGGCAACCTCTCCGTCCGCACCCGCAGACTGGGCCGTTGGACATGACCACCATATGGCCAACCTCCAGCGCCATTCCATGTGCACCACGGTAAAGCTGCCCGTTCAGGAATGCCCCGCCGCCGATGCCAGTGCTCAGCGTCATGTAAACGAAGTTATCGATGCCCCTGCCATTGCCGAACATCCTTTCCGCTATTGTTGCTCCTGTAGCATCATTTTCAAGATCAACAGACACTCCAAATTCAGTCTCAAGTGCTTCGCTAATTGGGAAATTTCTGAGGCCCAGAATATTTGGGGACGATAATACCATTCCCTTCTCCCTGTCCACCAGTCCTGCAAACACAACTCCTATGTTATCCGGCTGTTTTACACCAACCTCATCCAGCAGCTTCCAGCCCATGTTTATGAGATCTTCCTTGAGCCTGCCTCCACCCAGGTGTCTTACCGTCGGTTTCCTCAGCGACTTGATGATCCTGCCATTTTCATCGCCGATCACAGCTGAAATTTTTGTCCCACCCACATCATAACCAAGAATAGTTCTGGGCATCCATACTTGATTTTCTTTCTAAATATAAAGAATGACATACGGGGAGAAAATTCAGTGAAGTATGACAGGCAGCAAAATAATCAGTGTCTGTGAAATTGTTTATATCGTCCCTGATGGCATACAAATATCTATCGTGTGCTATACTAAACATTAATGTTTAAATATTATACAATGATGGTAGATTACATGCTATCAACACAGAAAAGTGATCTGATCCCAGAAAAATGGTACAATGTTGTTCCCGATCTTCCGGAACAGCTTCCGCCACCCCTTGACAATGAGAAGAACAAATCCTCCATAGAACTTCTGAACAGCATCCTACCAAAGGAAGTGCTGAAACAGGAGTTCACATTCCAGAGATTCCTGAAGATTCCCGATGAGGTAAGGGAGATATATGAACAGACAGGACGCCCTACTCCCCTTGTAAGGGCAAGAGGACTGGAAAAATATCTGGATTACTCCGGCAAGATACTCTACAAATATGAAGGGGCCACCATAACTGGATCGCACAAGATAAACACCGCCGTGCCCCAGGCCATCTATGCGGCAAATGAGGGTGTCGAGAAAGTTGTAACCGAGACCGGTGCTGGACAGTGGGGCACGGCCACTAGCGTTGCTGCTTCATTTGCAGGAATCAAGGCCAAGGTCTTCATGGTTAGAATAAGTTACCAGCAGAAGCCCCTGAGAAAGAAGATCATGCAGCTTTATGGTGGAGAAGTTTCTCCAAGCCCTTCTGACGAAACCGAATTCGGCAGAAGCATGCTTAAGCAGAATCCGGATCATCCGGGATCACTGGGAATAGGAATAGGCGAGGCAGTTGAATATGCTCTGGACCACAATCTCAGATACCTTGTCGGAAGTGTGTTCAACTCCGTGCTGACGCACCAGAGCATCATAGGTCTGGAAACGGAAAAACAACTTGAGATCATGGGAACTGAACCTGATGTCCTTATAGGCTGCGTTGGCGGCGGCAGTAACTTCGGCGGATTCTCATTTCCCCTCATGAAGAAATTCAAGGATGTGGAGGTGATAGCCTCAACAGCAGCTGAGGTCCCTAAATTCACAAAGGGAGAATACAAATATGATTATGTGGACACCGCAAGGATCCTGCCATCTGTGAAGATGTTTTCTCTAGGGGCAGACTTCATGCCGGAGAAAATATATGCAGGCGGGCTCAGGTACCACGGTGCTGCCCCATCCCTCTCAATGCTTGTCAATACCGGAAGAATAAAGACAGTCGATGAAAGTCAGGAAAGCGTCATAGAAGCTCTCAAGATTTTCTCAAGAACTCAGGGAATCGTTGCAGCACCGGAATCAGGGCATGCCATTGCCACGGCCATTGATTACGTGAGAAGCCATAAGGACGAGAGAAAGACAGTCGTTGTGAATGTGAGCGGACATGGACTGCTTGACATGTCCATTTTCAGGGATGGCCAATGAACAGCCCTTCAACCATACTTTATTTCACATCTTCGTTCCCGGATCACGGAACACTGTGTGGCTTTCTAGAGAATGTTGACCCTGCAGTTGTAAAATATGTTGAGGTGGGATTCCCTTCATCTGATCCAAGATACGACGGACCGGAAATAAAAGAAACACATGAAATTGCTGAGAAGAATTTTCAAAGCGGCCATCTGGAACAGTATGCGGATATACTTGGAAAAAAAGGTGTCAGGACGTATCTTCTCACGTATTACAGAGATCTTGCAAGACAGTCATCAGATTTTATTCCACATCTCAGTGATTCCGGTTTTTCCGGTGTAATTGTTCCCGACCTGCTGGTAGACTACAGCGCCATTGCATCAGATGTCATAACCCGGATACAGGGAAGCCTTGATTTCATACCGTTCTTCAATCCAGCCACACCTGATGGAGTCATAGAACGGATCAGTAGAATGACAGAATCATGGATTTATTACGGCCTTCAGCCGGCCACAGGCATACGTATTCCATATGATCTTGAGGAGGTTTCCAGAAGGATAATTGAGCTTTTGCCTGGCAGGGAAGTGAATTTCGGCTTTGGTATCCGGTCAATGGACCAGATAGGCAGAATCATGGATCTTGGTTCAAAGGGAGTGGCCTTAGGCACACTTCTTGTCCCCATGGTCAGGGAAAACCGGCTTGATGATTTTGTGGAGCTTCAGGAGCAGATCAGGGAGGTTCAGGATCATGTTAAGGGGTGAACGGAAGATGAGCTATGACCGAATGGCATCAGCGTATGCCAGATTGAAAATCCTTCTTGAGAGTTCTTCAGACGAGGAAAAGGCAAATTTCCTGCGTGAGGCGATTCCAGAGCTTATTGACGGGTATGAGATTTCAGGCTACTCCCGTGCTGTAAGGGAAAGATCTTTTCTTCCACGTATATCCGGTGCCATTGATATCGTTGGAACCGGAGGAGATGGGAAAAACACCATAAACGTGAGCACTGCAGCTTCGGTTGTTGTTTCTGCAATGGGACACACGGTTGTCAAACACGGCAACTTTGGATCTTCAAACCATAAAGGGAGTGCTGACTTCATGAAGTACCTTGGCTATAATTTCAACTTTAATGAAGATGGGCTAAGGGACAGAATAAGGGCACTGAACTTCGCGTTCCTGCTTGCTCCTCTTCACAACGACAGTTTTGCGAAATTTGCTGCAGCCAGGAAAATTGTTGCCCGCAAGACGGTTTTTAACTATCTGGGGCCCATCACCAACCCTGCAGATCCTGAAACTGTGGTGCTTGGGGCGGCGGACACCAATATCCAGAAAATATATGCCGAATTCATGCAGGCAGAAGGAAAGACTGGATATTCACTCCACGCAGATGACGGCATGGATGAGGTTTCACCCTTTTCCGGAACCGTGCTACTGCACGTGCATTCCAATGGAATCAGGAAAATCACCATTGAACCTGAAAAATTGTTGAGTACCAGTCCTGATGAAAAACATATTGAATCACCTGACCCTGAAAAATCATTTGCCATGACTGTTCAGGGACTTTCCGGGAAATCAAGGGCCACAGCCGAATTCATTGCCCTGAATGCAGCACCTGCTCTTGCTGCTGCAAGAGGTGATTACAGCCTTGACAACGCGTACAGCAAAGCTCTTGAATGCATTCTCTCAGGTGCTGCATACGCTCACCTCAGGAGGATTGTTGAATTTGCATGACAGTGCCCCTTTCGTGAAAATATGCGGAATAACCAACATTGATGACGGTATTGCTGCTTTAAGGGCCGGAGCTGCCATACTTGGAGTGGTGATTTCTGATCTCTCTCCAAGAAAAGGGACTATGGATCTAGTCCCAAGGTTGAAAGATGCAGGAGCTGTGGTTGCCACAGTGCATACTGACATGGAAAGCGTTCTGATGAATAATGGCCAGCAGGACTATGTTCAGCTTCACTTCGACCATACGTGCGATGACATCTCAAGAGTCAGAGAAAAGACTGGAAAGAAGATCATATCAGTAATGAGGACAAGGGATGTAATCTCTGCGGTAAATAATGGCAGAGATCGCATCAGTTGCGGTGCAGATCTTGTCCTCATAGATACGGGCGTTCCAGTTGCGGAAATTATAAAAGGAAAGGACTTGCCAGAATTCCACGAAAGAATTGGTCTGGCTGGGAAAATTTCACCTGAGAATGTAAGCTCCATAATGGAGGTGCATCCTGGATTTCTGGATGTGAGCAGTTCCATCGAATCTTATCCTGGAAAGAAGGATATCGAACTTATAAACAAATTCATGGAGGTGGTGAGCCGTGAAAGGCAGCGTATATACACAGATTCCTGATCTGCTTTCAGAAAATGCGGATTTTGCATATATGTGCAGGTTCAATGATAAAAACCGTTTGCACGGGGAAGAAGTGCTGATAACAACGGCATCTGCACCTGAATCCGGAAGGGGGAAACCCGGCAGCACGTTCATGAAGATGCTGGAGGAACTTCATAATAGCACCATCCTGAATGCGCCTCATTTTGCTCCCGTTATATTTTCATACGACATGGTGGAGGAAGTCTTTGGAATAAGCCTGAGGAAATCTTCCGGTTGGCCTTATTTCTCATATATAGTTCCAGATTCCGTACATACAGGAAAGGTTGAGAGACCTTCCGGTGTTCCGGTTATCGGGGGTGCAAGGCCAAGGATTGATGACAGAGAGAGGCGAATACTCAGAGAAACCATAGGTGATGTGCGAAATCGGATAAGGGAGGGGGAACTTCTACAGGCAGTAATTTCCCAGCAGTTCCGCATCCCTGATTCCGTGGACAGCTTCGGGCTTCTGAAGCATCTTCTGGTTAATGACAGATCCCGATACGTGTATTATTATAAATTCGGTGATCTGGAGGTTGTGGGAAGCTCCCCGGAGAATGTTTACAGGCAGGATGGGAAACACGCGCTCATAAACCCAATAGCCGGAACCAGGCAGAGGACCCCTGGCGAAGTGAATTCAAACGGAAGTATACTGGAGTTGCTGGCTGACACAAAGGAGCTCTGTGAGCACAGGATGCTTGTGGACCTTGCTAGGAACGATCTTTCCAGAATCAGCGATCCCGGAACCATAAAGGTTACAGGCGACATGGTTCCTGAGGAATTTTCTTCGGTAATACATCTTGTGAGCACGGTGGAATCAAGACTCAGAAATACAGTCTCTCCACTTGATGTCCTTCTAAGTATATTCCCTGCCGGAACCGTAAGCGGTGCACCAAAAAGGAGGGCCATAGAGATCATAGACAGCCATGAGGAGGTTCCCCGGGGAGGATATGCAGGATCTGTTGGCCTCATGGGGTTGGACAGTGCCGATATGGCTCTTGGCATAAGGACGATGTTCAGGACGCATGATATGACCTACACGCAGGCAGGTGC
Source organism: Thermoplasmatales archaeon UBA509 (assembly GCA_002498845.1). Classification (GTDB taxonomy): domain Archaea; phylum Thermoplasmatota; class Thermoplasmata; order Thermoplasmatales; family Thermoplasmataceae; genus UBA509. The sequence continues at coordinate 66,874 of DAJC01000037.1, forward strand.
AGGAATCGTTAAGGATTCTGTCCCTGAGAGGGAAGTTGAGGAGATCATTGCAAAGGCGGGTACAGTAATTTCAGGAGTGAAATCATGAAGGTGATGGTTATCGACAACCATGATTCTTTTGTCTACAACATTGTGGATATGATCAGGAGATTGGGGGCAGAAGTTGAACTTTTTGAAAATGACGGCCTTCCGGATCCGGCATACGCTGCTAAATTCCAGTTCCTGGTGATTTCTCCCGGTCCTGGAAACCCGCTCAATCCCGGCGATCGCGGAAGCACACTTGATTTCATATCCAGAACGAAATTCAAAAAGATCCTCGGTATATGCTTTGGACACCAATTGCTCGGATTTCATCTGGGATCAGGAATTTACAGGACAGACAGACTTTACCATGGCGAGGTTGACACCATTTCTAACCTGGGAGGTGGAATCCTGAAGGCAATAAACGGCGACTTTCACGCGGTGAGATACCACTCACTTGCCATAACTCCCTCAAGCGCAATAACCGTGGATGCAGTATCCGAAACAGATGGTACAATAATGGCATTCCATTCAAAGGATGATAGAATTTATGGGGTGCAGTTCCACCCTGAAAGCCATTATTCTGAGTTTGGAGAAATAATAATCAGGGAGTTCCTTTCCGCATGAACACTGTTGAAAAAATCTACATGGACAACCCAGGAAGATCCCGGTTTCCATATTCCAGAACAAGAGACACTATTAGCCTGATCGGAGAGCTCCATCGAATAAAGGCCGATGGAAAGCCTGGCATTATAAAGGAGTTTAAAAGGCGCTCCCCGTCGGGTTTCCTGAATGACAGGTACCCCTCTGTACATGACTATTTCAGGAGTAAAATTGATGCCAGAACGGCAGGCATGAGCATTCTCACAGAACCTGATTACTTTAATGGTTCCTATGAGGATCTGAGCATATGCCAGGAATTCAATCTGCCCATTCTTGACAAGGATTTCATTTCCACTCCCGTAATGGTGGAGAATGCATACAATGCTGGAAGTGATGCCATCCTCCTCATAATGGATTTTCTGCCTTCACATGCTGTGGAAGAGCTCACCAGTACGGCACGGAACTACGGGATGGAAGTTTTGATTGAATTCCACGATCTGCGGTTTCTATCTGAAATAGAGCCCATGGATGGAGTCGTATATGGATACAACAGGCGCGACCTCAGGAGCCTGAGAATGGACCCTCAGGATAGAGTTGTGAACGATTACCTACGGGAACATCATGTTGACATTATCCTTGAAAGCGGCCTTGATTCTTCATTACTTAACAGTGCTGAACTATCTGCATTTGCTGGTTTCCTCATAGGAACATCGGTCCTGACTGATAATATTTGACGAATCGCCATGCCTCTGCCATGATGCCGGCAGGATAATTGCACGGTTATATAGTTCAAGTTAATTCTCAATAATGGCAGGGACGAAAATTGTCGCCACAATAGGCCCTTCCAGCTTCAAGACAGATGTGCTGGAAAAAATGTACCGTTATGGACTTTCTTGCATCAGGATCAATACCGCCCATATTGAGGCGGGATACATTGCAAAGGTAAAGGAAACGCTGGAATCACTGAACGGGAAGACAGGGATGCACGTCGGGGTCATGGTTGACCTCAAGGGGCCGGAACTCCGGACCGGCACATTTCCAGACGGGCACAAGATTGTGAAGGCCGGCCAGAAACTGAGCCTCACCCTCAATGGTTCTGAAGGTGACATAACCCTGAGTCACCCGGAAATAGCAAAGGGGCTTGAGCCCAAAGAAACACTGCTGTTAAGTGACGGTAGAGTCAGGATGAGAGTACTCTCTAAGAATTCTTCCAGCATTCAGCTTGAATCCCTGGATGACGGGGACCTCAGAGACAGGAGCAGAGTCAATATACCGGGCAAGTTTCTTCCTCTCGGTACGCTGACAGAACGGGACAGGCAGTTCCTGCAGGAGGGCATAAGTGCAGGCGTTGAATTTTTCGCACAGTCCTTCGTCCAGAGGAAGGAAGATGTGATGACGCTGCAGAAGGAGGTCTCGGAAAGGGGTGGAGACCAGTTAATCGTATCGAAGATTGAAACCAAGAGCGGATATGTGAACATAAAGGAAATATCCCGTGTATCAGACTTTGTGATGGTTGCCAGGGGAGACCTTGGTGTTGAGCTTCCACTGAAGGAGGTTGCAATGGCCCAGAAGCACATCATAGAAGAATCCCACAAACACGGCGTTCCTGCCATAGTTGCCACACAGATGCTGGAATCCATGGTAAAATCCAGCAGCCCCACCAGAGCTGAGGTTTCAGATGTAACCAACGCGATTCTGGACAACACGGATGCTGTAATGCTATCGGAGGAAAGCGCCGTTGGAGACTATCCGGATCTGGCAGTGAGATACCTCAATGAAATAGCAGAATTTGTTGAATCCAGGAATTCCAACTACGCTGAACCACGTGAATTTTTAGGAAACCATGTTGCCTATTCCATTGCCCGTGCATCCAAGATCGTGGCATCCGAGATTGAGGCCAGCGCCATAGTGACATTCTCCAAGACAGGAAACACTCCAAAGATGATATCTGCCGTGAGACCGGGAGTTCCAATTATTTCAGCAGTTCCTGCGCGGGGCCTTGCAAATAAGCTGAGCCTCTATTCCGGAGTTGTTCCCCTGCTTATTGAGAGCTCAAGCAATGACCTGTCCAACTTTGAGAATATCATGTCTGCTGTTGAGAAAAAGACAGGCCTCAAGAAGGGAGAGCGCGTGGTCGTTACCTCCGGCGCACCGTATTTCCTTTTTGGCGGCACAAACGATGTGAGAGTGGCCACCATTGGCAAATTCATGGGAAGAGGGTATCCCTCGGGGAAGAACTTCAAGGGAACCGTGACGTGGAAACTTGACGGTCCCGGAGATATATACGTTACAGAGAACATGAAGGGCGCCAGGATTTCGGATCTTGCGGAATTCGCCGGAATAATATTCCTTGAAAGCATCGGGCATGCCAGTGAGGAGGAACTCTCTGAAACAGGCATACCTTTCATACACAACACAAAGCTTCTGAAGAGTCTTGAAGACGGGACAAATGTTTATGTGGACGGTTCAACAGGTGTTATCACATCCTGAAGGACGCCTCACTTCGATATTTATAAATACATTTTTCTACTCTCCGCCACATTACCAACATTTGGTGAGAATTGATGAATGACGGGGATTTTATCAGAATCAACTTCGAGATGTACGTTGGGGAAGACAAGAAATTGGTATCAACGAACAGCGAACAGCTAGCTAAAGACAATGGCATATATGATGAGAATACAAAGTACAAGGAAACAGTGCTCATTGTGGGATCAGACGTACTCTTCAAGGAGGTTAACGAATCCCTGAAACAGGCTGAAACCGGAAAGGAGTATGAGGTTTCTATAAAGGCAGAGGATGCCTATGGCCTGAGGGACCCCAAGAACATAAAGGTCCATACGGTGAGGGAATTCCAGAGGCAGAAGATTGACCCGGTACCCGGACAGGAAGTATCCATAGGGGGGAGACGAGGTAAGGTAATATCCGTCACACCGGGAAGAGTTCTTGTTGATTATAATCATCAGTGGGCAGGAAAGCCAGTCCTTTACAAATACACTGTACTGGGCGTTGTGGATCAGGTGCCCGACAAGATCCGTGCGCTCATAGATTATAACTACAATGTGGATTCAGGCGAGTTCAGTGTTGAGGAGAACGGAGATGTTATTTCCATTTCAGTGCCTGAAAAGACCAAATTTGACGTTGCCTGGCTTGAGGCCAAATTCAGGCTTGTTTCAGATATTAGAAAATATATTCCTGGAAAGGACATAGAGATAAGGGAGAGTTACAAGAGAGAAGAGACACCCAAGCCTGAGGAAAAGCCGGCTGAACCTACTGAGGCTGCTTCTGAAGAAAAAAACCAGGAAGAGGCCAAGGTTGAACAGAAGAACACAGAGTAAGTCTGAGCTCAAGGAAAAAAAAGAGAATTTTATCCATAACTTTTCCACAGCACTCCAGCAGATGTCAGAAATGGTCTGCGTTGTGCTTGTGGAACCTGAAATTCAGGGCAATATTGGTGCAGTGGCCAGACTTCTCAGAAATGCTGGTTTACATGATCTGCGTATAGTGAACGGCCCTGAAATAGATGATGAAGCCCTTGCAAGATCAATGGGCGGCAAGGACATCCTCTTATCCGCAAGCAGATTCACTTCATTCAGGGAATCGGTTGCGGACTGCACTGTTGTTGCTGCCACGTCCAGTGAACAGACGCTCAGCGACAGGAAGTTCAGGAGGCTCCCTGTGACTCCATGGGATTTCTGGAACATACATTCTCCGGGAAAAGAAAAGATAGCACTTGTATTTGGCAGGGAAGCAGACGGATTGCGAAACACCGAGATTGAGATATGCAATGCCTTCATTCATATCCCGGGCAATCCGGAATACCCTGTGTACAATCTATCACATGCAGTATCCATAATACTGTATGAAATGCTGAAGCATCTGCCGGAATCTGACCCCAACATACCTGATCCTGCCACTGGAGAAGAGATGGAACTTATCAACAGCAAGATACAGGAAATAATGAGAAAATACGGATATCCAGATTACAAGATGCAGAACAGCCTGATAATGATAAGGAGGATACTGGCCAGATCCGCCATAACTGAATCCGAATTCTATAAACTGATGGGAATTCTGAGATTCGTACTGGCACCATGGAGCGAAAATAATGAAGTCGACTCTTAGTACCATTGATGGTAGCTTGAGAAAACTTTTATTATGGATTCACAATGCGGAGAGAGTATCGGTAGAATACCATGTCAATTAAATCTAATAACAAAGAAAGTACTGTCCTGAAGGAAACTGTGGACGAACTCCTGAAGGTTTCACGGGAAAACAGTTCAGTGTTCTGGAGAGACGTAGCCAAGAGAATCAACTCCCGGAGAAGATCATATGCCAGCGTAAACGTGGGAAAGATTGATAAACTGGCCAATGACGGCGACATAATAGTAGTCCCCGGATCGCTTCTAGGATCGGGTTATTTCGAAAGGAAGGTCACCATTGCAGCACTCAAGGCGTCAAGGGGTGCAATCCAGAAGCTAAGTGATTCAGGCGCAGAATTCAAGAGTCTTGTTGATGTTGCCCACGAGAATCCGAAAGGAACAGGCATCAAGATAGTGGGGTGATAATGCTGAAGATTATAGACGGAACTAACCTTATTTATGGCAGGCTTTCCGCCCATGTGGCTAAGGAACTGCTCAGGGGAGAGGAAGTGGTCATTGTAAATGCCAAAAATGTTGCTGTGACCGGATCAGAAGAATTTGTACTGAAAAAATTCCGGGAAAGACTGGATATTGGAAGCGTGAGGAAGGGTCCTTACTATCCAAGGACATCCAATCAGATCCTGAGGAGATCCATCGGAGATATGCTTCCCAAGAAGAAGACTACTGGAAAGGATGCACTTTCGAGATGCTTTGTATTCAGCAGTGTTCCGAAAGAATATGCCGGCAAGGACATGGAAACCGTGGAGGAAGTGAAGAATTCCAAGGTCAGTGGCTTCGTTACCCTTGGCAAGGTAGCAGAAAGACTTGGAGGCAAGTATTAAAATGAAAGGACAAAACGTAGTAGTAACCTCGGGCAAGAGGAAAACTGCCATAGCCAGGGCCGTTACCAGGAAAGGAAACGGACAGGTGACAATAAACGGGTATCCTGTGGAATTCCACCCGGTTCAGATTCTCAGGCAGAAAATTGAGGAACCCCTCCTCATAATAGGGGAGAGAGCCAATGAAGTGAACATAGACGTAAAGGTTGCCGGAGGAGGAATGACTGGCCAGGCCGATGCTTCAAGAACTGCCATTGCGAAGGGCATAGTGAAGTTCCTTAAGGATGACAAGATCGAGGAGATGTTCAGGCAGTACGATAGAACCCTACTTGTGAATGACATAAGGAGAAAGATGCCAAAGAAACCCTCAGGAAAGGGTGCCCGAGCAAAGAGGCAGAAGTCCTACAGGTGATGATGCAATGATTATACCTGTAAGATGTTTCAGCTGCGGAAGGGTGATAGCATCAGATTATGTCAAGTTCAGTGAGAAGATGACAGAGATCAGGGCTTCTGGGAGGGAACCTACCCCTGACGAGATTGCGTCCACAATGGATGATCTCCACCTTCACAGATACTGCTGCAGAAGGATGATTCTGTCTCACACTGACCTGATAGATGAAATCCTTCCATTCTCGTGAGGGGCCGTGGGGTAGCTTGGTATCCTACCAGCTTGGGGTGTTGGTAACTTGAGTTCAAATCTCAACGGCCCCACCATATTTCACCAATGATCCTTTATTTTTGTTTTTTTAGATTCCGCGAATCGCCAAGCGTTCCAGATGGTTCATTATTCACGTTAGGAAAGTATTGCGGTTCAGATATGCTGGTCTGCCCTGCCAGAATCGAATTGTAGAATATCATTTCTAACATAGATCCTTTCGTGCAATAGAAACACGAATGCAAGTAATATTACAGGTAAAGCCGTATTGGGATCCGTGCCGTACCCTCCAAGAACTCCGAAGTCCTGACCAACAAACCACACAAACAGAGAAAATGCGATTGTCAGCAAGGCGGAAATCTTTGGTCTTACAACCCATAGAACTGCTGTGACCGCCATGACTACCACAAATACCAAATTCCACACAATATGATGGTAATAAAAGCTGAGAGAAATGGCACGCAGCCATTCTGACAGAATCAGGGGTTGTTGATTGATCACAAGTCAACTACCAACTGCTAAA
>DAJC01000056.1 GCA_002498845.1 Thermoplasmatales archaeon UBA509
CATATGAAACAATTTCCCATGGTTCCTCTTCCACCACTACGGCCATAACCCCATCAAGCCAGGGCCTGGCCGTATCGTCTCCGCAGAATGGCACGTCATTTCCCATACTTTCAGCCAATCAGACAATTAATCTGACTGTAAACATCACCAGCAGCTCTTCACCAGTCTACATATTTGATGTGTCTCCTTCAAACCTTTCCTCGATTCAAAAACAGAGCCCTGTTGAGGTATATTCCATATATAACCTGACTTACCTGAACAAAACCTTATACCCCTACAATTATATGACAGAACCCATCCCGGCAAATTCCACTGTATCGCTGAATTTGACGCTGTATATCAACCAGACTGGTTTTCAGGAAATGAAAACTTCAAGCCCAGGAACCGGACAGTATTATCCCTGCATTGTGGAGATACTTGTAGAGACCTCAAGCGGGGCATCGGGAATCGGTATTTCCCTCCTGAGAATCTGAGCTGATTTGAACCTTATCCAGACCTTTTTTTCGATGACGTATAGGTTTGAGCTGTAACGTAAAGTATGAATACTGGACACTGTTATTAATCACATGGCACTTTTGAGGCCCGTGGTGGGCAGAAGCATACTGAGATCAATGAAGGGAATCAGCGGATCAAAGGTTCCTGTTATTGCGGGCCACAAACTGCTTTACGGCTGCAATCTAAAATGCAGCATGTGCCCTTTCTGGAGAAGGGAGGACGAAGAGCTCCTGAGCCTTGATGACGAGATAAGGATGATGGAGGCACTCAAGCGTGGCGGAGTCTCATTCCTGGGTTTTGAGGGCGGAGAGCCACTACTCAGGAAGGATATAGGAGACATACTTCAGGAGTCCCATAAGAGGTTCCACACATCCATGGTAAGCAATGGTTGGCTCCTTAAAGCCAGGCTAAACGATGTCAAGGATCACCTGAATTACCTATTTGTATCACTTGATGGCATCGGAGAACTCCACGATACCCTTCGCGGAGTCAGCGGCTCTTTCAAGCATGCTGTGGAAGGGATCCAGGCAGCCAGGGATCATATCCCAATGGCCATCAGTTCCACAATAACAAGGGACAATATGCATCAGGCGAAAGATCTGGTGGATCTGGCTGTAAAGCTCAAGGTGAGCATAAATTTCCAGATTGCATACGACTATTCAACAGCTGACCCAAAATCTCCCGATCGCACCAGGCTCCTGGATGCCATCAACACACTTAAGGCCATGAAGAATGAAGGATATCCGATCGTGAATTCTTCCCAGTACTTCGAGGCTGTTGTAAATTCATGGTATCTTGGTGAAAGCTGGAGATGCAAGCCATGGCTCACCATAAACATCGATCCATCTGGAAGGATCGTCCAGCCATGTTATGTCCTCAATGAGTACAAGGGGGACCTGAAAGTCTGGGACGTTGATATCAGGAAGGTATGGAATTCCTATGACTGGGAACCCTACGAGAAGTGCAACAAATGTGCACTGGCTTGCTACCTTGAACCGTCTCTGTTCTCATGGAAAAATCCATCAATGGTCAAGGAGAGGATACTGGACAATGTGGTCTCCTTCATATCTGGAGACCTTTCATGAATGATTTCCGATCACAACGCCCGGTTTTCAGAAATGTCCCATCTCATCCATCAGCCTGAAGATGGCTTCGCCTTTTTCTGTTAGCCTGTACTCCACAGCCGGAGGCTTGAACGGGTACACGGCTCTTGCCACGACGCCACTGCTGACCAGTGCGCCCAGCGCCCTGGATATTCCCTTTGTATCCCTTGCCTTCAGTGATCTCTTGATTTCATTGAAGCGAAGAGCTCCCCTGAGGCCCAGGAGAAAAATTATCTCAATGGAGTTCTTTTTTGAAACCGGTCCAATGACCTTTCGTGCATTGATAACTGCCTCCTGATCCCCCAGTTCCAGTAACTTTACAGATGGCATTGTTGTCACCTTGTGTCTCTCCTGATCCTTTTCTGTATAATAACAGCTTTGAACTGAAGGATACAGGTGAAAATTATGGAAATGTATGGTTCACAGGGAATTGCGGATATTGTGGAACACATCAGGAACAGCATAGTCACTGTAAGGACCTCAAGATATGGGAGAGACCAGTGGGGAAGGATGGACAGGATAGTTGGTTCCGGGACAGGGATGATAATTAGCAGCAGCGGATACATTGCCACCAACTTTCATGTGGTGGCCGGATCATCAGAAATATCTGTCATAACACCTGACAATGAGAAACACAGTGCAAGGATAGTGGGCTACGATGATGCAACTGACCTTGCTGTCATAAAGATCAATGCCCGGAACCTCAGTTCATGCAACTTCGGCGATTCTTCCGCCATCAGGCCTGGCCAGCCTGTGATTGCCGTGGGAAATGCGCTTGCACTTCCGGGAGGGCCTACCGTTTCATATGGAGTGGTAAGCGCCGTAGGCCGGATACTGCCGTGGTCCGAGTTCATCACTGAAGGGCTTGTTCAGACAGATGCTGCAATCAATCCCGGCAACAGTGGCGGACCTCTTGCCACAGTGGACGGCATGGTCATAGGAATGAATACGGCCATTGTGCCCTTCGCTCAGGGCGTTGGCTTTGCCATACCTTCCAATACAGTGAAGACGCTTATACAGCAGATGCTTGAACAGGGGAAGGTTCGCAGGCCGTGGATAGGGCTTTCCGGCGTTTCAACACAGGATCTTGCTGAAATGCAGGAAAAGACTGGACTGGCAGACGGAGTTATGGTAGCATCCACTGTACCGGGAGGACCTGCTGAAATTGCGGGGATACGAAGAGGTGATATCATCACAGAATTCAACGGAAAGGCGGTAAAGAGCATGAGGGATCTCATAGCCTCCATATCAGAACTGGGAACTGGAAATGAGGCGCCTGCGATCGTATACAGGGGAAGAAGGCACCTGGAAATTGCAGTTATCCCGGATCAGATGCCGCCAGACTACCTGCAGAGGTCCCACGGCGAAAGGCTCAGGCCATGGGACTGAGAGCAATATTATTATTACACAACATTTTTTCCGGCCATGATAAATATTGACGGCCATCTTAAAGGCAACCTGCACATGAACTGGAGCCCCGAACTGAAACCTGTGGCAGAAATAGACCCGGGCAGCACGGTGCAGGTGGACATCCCGGATTCATCGACACTGCAGATCAGGGAAAACTTCACAACAGAAGACCTCAGGAATGTTGACGGGTCGCTTCTTGATGCTGCAGTTGGGCCAATATATGTCAAAGGATCGGAACCGGGGGACGTCCTGGAAGTGTCCATAGAAAAACTTGATGTTGCAAGCTGGGGCTGGACCATGGTCTCCTGGGACTTTGGTTTCATAAAGCACAGGTTCAGGGACAGGCTGCTCATATGGGATATTGACCGGGAAGAAGCCACAGCCAGGGGCGATTTCCTGAATGGCATCAGGATACCGGTTTCCCCGTTCCTTGGAATAATCGGCACCGCACCTTCTACTGGGAAACATGGGATGATACCGCCGCAGTACTTCGGTGGAAACATGGATAACAGGCTGCTTGGCCAGGGATCGAAAGTCTACCTTCCTGTGTCTGTTCCCGGTGCGCTTCTTTCGGTAGCAGATCCCCATGCCGCCCAGGGTGATGGGGAGGTTTGCGGAACTGCCATTAAAACCATGGCCACAGCAAGGCTGAAAGTCAACCTAATGAAGGGTTCCTCCATAAGCGCTCCGCGTGCCTTTTCCAACGACCGTGGGCTTGGCCCAGTGGTTGTAACAATGGGGATTTCACCGGATATCCACACGGCATGCAGCGATGCCATTGAAAACATGATTGAGGAATTGCAAACCTATGGATTCACTGACGAAGAGGCATATGCGCTTTGCAGTGTTACCGGAAACCTCAGGATAAGCGAAGTGGTGGACGAGCCGAATTACGTGGTGAGCATGCTGGTGCCCAAGGAGATTGCCAGGCAGAGATTGGCTTAGGCACCTGACATGGAGGCCCTGCCGATCCAGTATATGGATCTGAATATGCCCATGACGTTATTGAGGTCTATCCTGCTGAAGTCCCTGGCCTTCATCCCCTTTGTCTCCTTCAGCTCAAGGAATACATTCTCAATGTGGCTGAATATCTTGTCAGTCATGGTGTTGGTTATGATCTCCACGGTCCTGCTCTGCATCTTTTTTGTCATCTCCGGCATCATGATCCTTGTGATCTGAAGATCATATTTCCATGAGGTGTAAAGGAGATCCCAGTAACCCTTTGGCAGTTTCTCCAGTATGGGGAATGGATTGTTCCTGATCCTGGATGTGCCCATGGGTATGACCGGGAGAGGGAAAACCCATGCCCTCAACTTCTCGTCTATGATGTTCTGAACCAGGTCTATACTTTCCTGCAGGTCCTCCTCTGTCTCATCTTCGTAGCCTATTGTCATTGTATAGCATGGTGTGATGTAGGCATCGTTCATTATTTGCGTGGATTCAAGTATAACGTTCTTCCAGTCAGATGGCTTCCAGGGGAACGGCTTTCCCCTCATATACTTGGAGATGATGCGTTCACTGCCGCTCTCCAGGCCTACAACCGGTGCTTCTGCCCTGTATTTGTCGTATTCAGATATGTGAGAAATCTCCTCCACTGTCTTCGGACTGCTAAGGACTCCTGGCGAGGATATGTGTGGGAAATAGATCAGGTCAACGCCCTGCTTTTTCACATCTGTGAACAGGTCCACAATGGCTTCATGGTTAACTCCAAGCCTCTTGGAACCGTATAGAAGGATGTCATCGGTCAGAAGTTCAACAGAATTCTGGCCTGCATTCTGATTCAGATTCACCTCCTTTATTATGTCGGAAAGTGGAATCGACCTGAAGGTTTCCGGGGTTATGGAACAGAACTGGCAGCCCCTTGGACAACCCCGGGTAACCTGCACTTCGCCAAACCGGCTTGGCTTTATTATGGTGGGAATCTCCTCCACCTTTGGCATCCTGCCCACACTGTCTCTTGGCATCTGGTCTCCATTTATTGCTTTCCTGACCAGATCCGGCAGATCCAGTTCCGCCTCGCCTGAAAAAATTGTGTCAACCCAGTTGGGTCTCTCCAGGGATAATTGCCATGCTGCAGGGCCGCCTGCAAAGACCTTGAAGCCGTATTTTTTCTTCAGCTTTGCAATCCTGTTGCCCATTTCCTGGAAAAACTTCTCAGTCCAGCTTGGACCTCCGCCAAATATCATTGTCAGCTTGAATGTTACGGGAGCAAGTCCCAGGGGATCGTGAACGGATATCCCCACAACCTTTGTGTCTTCATCAATGGCTCTTTCAAGCATGTCTGGGCTGACAACGCTGACGTCTGTTATGCCCGATGCAACCAGTGAGGCCTCAACCTTCCTGAGGGCATAGGGAGCAAAATATGCCTCACCCTTCCTGTTCGTCTCCTCGGGAGGCGTGAAGATTGAGTTCATCAACACTCGGGGTACAAGCCTTGCCGGCATGCAGGCAACATAACCCATGGTGGATACCCCTGAATAGCTTGTGAAAGATCCTCTGTCCGATGTAAGAACAACTGTGCTACCCATACAATATAAACTGATATCTGAGATTTAAGATTTACTAATATTAATATAATTATATGAAAGTAATTGTTCTTCTAAATATTATAGCATGTGAATATTTGCGTATTCAATTGCAGACATACATTAAGAATTAACATGAAAAAACAAGGAAATATTTATTT
>DAJC01000053.1 GCA_002498845.1 Thermoplasmatales archaeon UBA509
AATAATATTGTCCCAAAGCCGATTTAAATGTTATAAAAATCATTGAAGCATGGCAGAATTCATTTCTTCCTTTTCCTGCTGAAAAATAGTACCAGAGAAGCTGTTGCCACAACAATGATCATTGCAACAATAAAACTGGATGATTCAAAGAAGCTCTCGTTTGCATTAATTTAGGCTAATTTAGGTGACTAAATCAAATCAGGGTCTACTACCTTATACTTCTTGACCTTCTCTGACTTATTATTAACATTTTGCAGGACGGAGGGATACAGGTCTATAAATTTAGAAAGGTTCCTGCATCCAAAATTTTTCGGTGAAAAAGATGGATCAAGTTTCAGTAGCATTGTACCGAGGGATGACCCAAATACATTACCATTCTCATCTGCCGTGTTCATAACTGCTTTATATAAGAGCTCCTGGCCTTCTGCAATTTTTCCCTCAGTGGCCTGTGAGTTTGGCAGTGCCACTTTTTCAACTTTTTCTGGTGCTGGTGGTGCGAGATTTTCTATAAATATAAATTCTTCACACCCCTTGACAAATGACGCTGGTGCAGTCTTTCTTCCGATACCTATCACCTTTAAGCCATTCTCTCTTATTCTGACGGCAAGTCCGGTAAAATCACTATCACTTGTAACAAGAATAAATGTCTCCACGATCTTTGAATGCAAAATGTCCATTGCATCTATTACCATAGCAATATCAGTTGAATTCTTCCCTTTGGTAAATTGAAACTGTTGCATTGGTTTTACGGCATATTCCCTGATTACTGTGTTCCATTCCTTTAATGTGCTTGTACTCCAGTCCCCATATGCCCGTTTTATTATAATATTACCAAACTTGTGGGAATAATCCAGTATTTTTCCAATAGACTTATACGGAGTATTATCTGCATCGATCAAAATTGCCAATTTAGTTTCTGACTCATCCATGATGATGGGCATATTTCCATAGTGAGTAATATCACTTTCTATTTCTATAATAAAAAATAAGTTAGATTCTTCAAGCCAACCTATCACAAGAATTCTTTCAAAACCAATATTTCCTCAAATCTCATGCCCTTTATACTGGATATAAATTGCTCTCATGAAATGATTTGACGAATATGAGACATGAAGGAAAAAGCAAAACCTCCGCAATACCATGGAAAGAAATATGAAGAAATCTCTGAAGAATGTTTTCTTTCAAGAGACTGTGTTCAGCGATGTGGAAGATTTTGATTGCCTTTTGTGGTAGATTTCTTTGTAATATGCTTCACACTACGGCTTTGTTGCCTCAATCCTGAGCCCGTGCCACTTCACCTTGTATCCTGCTTCAGTCAGGGCTTCAGCGGGTGAGAATCCCATGAAATCCAGGTAGTCAACCATTGCTGCAGAATCCGGATACAGGTCGTTGAGATGCCTGATCATCTTCTCTGTGAGTTTTCTTTTATTTTCCTCTGCATCCCTTTTTGTGATCTCTTCAGCTACCTTCTTCCTTTTCTCCTCGAATTCATGCCTCTTGAGAAGAAATTCATATGCATCTGTGAAGTTGAATTCGGATTTCATGCAGTTTGCACCCTTCGGGCACTTCTGGCCCGATTCGACAATGCAGAAAAGTGCGCATTCATGACCGGCATTTTTTATGCCCTCCATGATGCTGTAATCCTCTTCGTAATAATTGGGTCTTGTTATGAGGATCATTATTTTCCTTTCACCCAGTAACAGGGAATAATCTGCAAAGATCCTGTTGTTCTTCACAACAACAGGTTCGGGATCATCCCTGAAGTAAGAATTGTGCATGCCATGACCGGGTTCTGAAACATTTCCTGTATACTCAGTTACAGAACTGTCCAGGTGATATGCATATTCCTCCTTCCCCTTTGCATTTTTCAGGCTTACCGCTGCATCCATTTCCCAGTCCTGGAATCTCATGAGAAATCTTACGAAGAGGGCGAATTTATATCCATATCTTTCACTGTGCTCCTCTATCATCACCGGGCCGCTCAATGTGATTGATGACTGATCCTGATCTTGTTCCAGATTATAGAGGAGGCCAAGGCTCCTCGCCTTCCTCACAATACGGCTCATGTTTTCATTCATCCTTACGGTCATTGTGAGGCATTTTAAGATCACTGTTTCTATCTGCTCCATGTTGAACTTCTTCGAAAGCTCATCATGGGAAATGTCAGGAACAGATTCAAGAATTTGCTCATTCTCCTTGTCAGCGTACATTGAACTGGTTACCTCTTCCACATTGCTCCCCAGCTCTTCAGCCACCTTTCCCAGTATCTGCTCCCTGCCTTCCTGCGAAACAGGCGGAATCACTGCATATTTGAATATTGTTGATCTTACAAGTTCAGCATCAAGGCGTGCAGGTGGAGACATCTTCGAAATACGGAACATTATAAGTGAAAGGCCGCGGATAATCTTTGGGTTCTGTATCTTCAACTCCAGAATCTTGATCTCCTTTTCAATTTCTTCCCTGGAAGACCCGATGCGTGATTTGAATAGATCCAGGACAGCAGAGCAGTAATCACTGTTTTCCTCCGTGAGGAAAATAGACCTTACCGTACCGTTCCTGCTCTTCCTAACTGTCATTAGTTGAACCGGGAACACCCTTTCTCCTCCTCCTTGATGTGCTGTATTCTGAAGTGCCCTTTGCGACCACTTCATAAAGAATGGAATGCTTTCCCTCCGATTGCCTCAGGAGCCTTCCAAGACGCTGCCTGAACTGCCTCGTACTTCCCGAACCGCTCAGAACTATGCCCACTGTGGCGTCCGGAACGTCTATTCCCTCGTCAAGCACCCTCGATGTTGCAAGCACCGAAACCTGTCCGCTCCTGAACATCTCAAAATATTTCTTTCTTTCGGGACCCGGTGTTAGATATGTGATACACGGCACTAGGAATTCCTTTGAAACAAGGTATGCAGTTGCTGTATCCTCTGCGAAAATGAGGGTCTTTTTTCCCCTGTTCTGCGAAAGCACATATCTGACAGCATCAACCTTTATCCTGGCACTGAATGCGATCTCCCGCGCCTTCCTCCATGCCATGAGTGCTTCCCTGCCATCCGGATTCCATGAAGACATGATGAACTTCTCAAAATCCCATGGTCCACTCATTGTTATGCGGTGCTTTCTAAGATATGATGTGAATATCTGCCTGTTCTTTTCATATTCCTCCTCTTCCTCCTGTTCAAGATCAACGGGTATTCTGACGATGTCATAACCTGCAAGGAATTCTGTCAACTCCTCGTAACCAAGTTCAAAGATCTTGCCTCCCATCGTGATCTCAAGTTTTTCGTGAAGCATGTCAAGGCGCTCGAATGTTGCGGTGAGACCCAGCCTGTAGGGCGATGCAAACATCCTTGCAATCTCCCCGTATCTTTCCGAGGCAAGGTGATGCACCTCATCCACCAGCAGGAACTTGAATTTATTCCCAAGTTCTTCTGCCATGAGGTATGCGGAATCATATGTGCAGACAGTTATGGGCCTGATATCCTTCTCTCCTCCCCCTATCTGCCCAACTTCAATGCCAAGGGTATCCTGAAGTTTTGTCCTCCACTGCTGTATGAGCTCGATGGTTGGTGCTATTATTATGGTTGATACGGAAAGCCGGGCAATGGCATCTATACCTATATGGGTCTTTCCTGCAGCTGTTGGCAGAACCACTATTCCCCTCATGTTGTTTCCAGACCACATGTCAATGGCCTTCTGCTGGTATGATCTCAGCTTTTCTTTGTGTGAAAGCTTCAGTCCTTCCTGTGCTTCAAATACCATGTCCTCTGCTTCGGGATACTCTTTTTTCAGTGTGGAGTATTCATAAGCAGGTGCCCTGAAAGCCTGAATTCTCTCATCATAAACTGCAGTTGATGAAATCTTATCTGGAGGGTCGCGAATGATTATTGTACCTCTGGAAAAAATCAGGTTCATCGGTTTCATATGAAAGATGGGCTAATTAATGTAACTGGTGGCTCAGTTCTGTATTACTATTTCAGTTGCTTATCTTTGAAGTTAACATTTACATGCAGTTAAACGACTCAGCTCAAATTTATCATTACATGATTGCTTGTTAGTATATCTGAAAGTTGTGAAAAATTCAGAATGGCAGATAGAATGGTGAGCATGAAGACTAAAGCAATCATGGTGAGTTTGCCCACTTACTTTAAAAAAAGAAGGCCTGTATACCTTTAAGAGATAGAGAATCAAATCTTGGAAACGAAGTGACTGGCATGTACAAGTTGGTCGATGTGCGCATTCAATATTGTACAATTTAAAGACGTAAGACTTTTCCTATAAACCTCCCATGAGAATTCCAACCACGACCGATCCCCTCCCGCCTATAGATTTCATTAAACGTGATGCAGAATCCGCATTCCAGCCATGAAATGACTGTTATACGAAAGGAAAGCTTTATTCATGGGATCTGCATGAATAATCAATGAGTAACATTGTAGATTACGGTCTCCGTGAAGCATACAACTCCATGTAATCAATGGACAGGCTGGCACAGATTGATCCCATGATAGACTGGGAATCATTGAGGCCCATAGTTAAGGAACTTTACAGGAATGATACAGACAGAGGCGGAAGACCAAACATCGACGAGATCGTCATGATCAAGACTCTTTTCCTGCAGAGCATGTACAACTGTTCCGATGAGGTCATGGAGAGGGAACTCCATGACAGGATATCATTCCGGAACTTCCTGCACTATCCGGAAATAATACCGGATTCCAGGACCATATGGCTTTTCCGGGAACGCCTCTCATCAACCGGTAAAGACAAGATCATGTGGAAACATATATGGAAGCAGCTTGAGGATCATGGCATCTCAATAAAGGCAGGAATGGTGCAGGATGCCACATTCATTGAATCCGATCCCGGAAAGCATGGAAAGAAGAAACCTCCCGTTCCTGTCGATCCTGCATCTCCAATGACTGAAGATGTGAAAACAGACATGTCCGGGAAAGATGAAGCTGAATCATCCACAAGGAAAAGGATGACAGGGGAGGAGAAGAGGCAGGCAAGGATCAGGAACGCAGAGAAGAAGAGAATCAGAAGGGATGAACGCAGGAATGCCAAAACAAGAAGATCCAAGGACGGCACATGGACAAAGAAGAATTCAGTATCACACTTCGGCAACAAGCTTCATACTGTACAGGGAACAGACATTCCCCTGATCAGGGATTTTGTTGTCACCACAGCTTCACTGCATGACTCACAGGTTGATCTAAGCATACCTGGAATTCCATGTTATAAGGATAAGGGATATTCAGGCGGTTACTGCAAAGACATCAATGCAACCATGGACAAGGGCATCAAGGAATCATCCACACATATTCTGGAAGATTCCTGTAAAAAGAGAGATGCATTCGGCGTTTCTGTCTATCAGTGGGGAATAATCATTGAGATATTAGGAAACGTCGTAATTGAGTTAAGTTATTCATCTAAAACACCGTGTTTCTTGCCCGTTATATCCTAATTCTATTCTATAGGCAACACTAACGAATTTTGGATGAAAAGTTGTCATAATTTCATTGTAACTATTGACCAAAATCACGAAATGAAATATATAATTTCGAGAAATTAAAGATGTATGTCACATCTAGGAAATTCATAAGGAGAATAACAATAATAAGAAAATCTGCTTTTGAAAGGATCATCTAACAGATTATAGTCCTAAAAATCTATTTCATCAAACCTTTATATAGAGAGATAAAAATCCACGGTTTGTCAATTAATTCAAAATTTGATTGAAAAAATTTATAGTAAAATACGTATTATGATGAGCGGGTAAAAATAGAACCTTGA
>DAJC01000003.1 GCA_002498845.1 Thermoplasmatales archaeon UBA509
TACTTATGTCCCAGAGTCTTTTGTAAAGATGACTTTAAGTAGTAATAGTATTTTATTGATCATGCAAGGAAAATTAGATGCTAAAGATCTTCTGATTTTAAACCACCTTAAGGAGAATGGTAGAGACAAAATCTCAGAAATATCATCCAAACTTGATATTCCGCGCGCAACTGTTTTTGAGAGAATGGAGAAGTTACGAAGGGAAGGTTTCATTAAAAGATACACGCTGGATATGGACTATGATAAGCTTGGTTACAGCATCATGTCATATATTCTCATAGAATTTGACTTCAGGTCTCCAGTGAATCATAGAGAACTGGTTGAACAGATTGCAAAGCTGGACAACGTGATTTCTGCATCCATAATAGCGGGAAACTGGGACATAATCGTACTTGCTGTTGCACGCAACATGAAAGAACTCTCCGACCTTGTGCTGGAAAACCTCAAGGGAATGAAGGGGATATCAAAAACCCTGTCCGTTCCGGTGTTTGAGCACATTAAGTAACTATTCTCCATTACTCTTGAGGAGAATGGATATACCGGTAGGAAAACGTTGACCCAGTTTGAATTCTGCTCTCTGCATAATAATACAATTCAGTATAACATATCATATTCCATACAGATGAAGGCATTTACGGTGTATCATGGCAATGGGAAATCGTTTAAATTTTGATTTTTTTAATTCTATACAAGCAATGCTGCCTTAAAATTATGATACCGTTAGGAGTTTGATGGAAGCAGTAAAACCCTCATGCTTTAGCATGGAGATACACGGGTCCCCATTAACGGAAATAATATAATTGAGAGTGGCATTCCATTCTGTCCACACCTGGAATGGTAAGGCACTCTCACGAAGAGTAAGACGGTTAAGCTGGACTGAATGTTCGCAAGAACACATTGATTCCAGCGGCATGTTCTCCGTGAGGAGAATGGATAAATGCCTCAAGCCCTCTGCTGGAATCAGGCTGTGGAGCGATGCCCGAAAGGGATAATGAATAGCCTCCTTCCCCTGGTGCGGGAATGTCAACCAGCCAA
Organism: Thermoplasmatales archaeon UBA509; assembly: GCA_002498845.1. Taxonomy (GTDB): domain Archaea; phylum Thermoplasmatota; class Thermoplasmata; order Thermoplasmatales; family Thermoplasmataceae; genus UBA509. Next base: position 1,036 of record DAJC01000003.1, read on the forward strand.
TGTTGCGGTTCGATGAAACCATGCCTGCGGGCATGGGGGAAGACAGCAGCAAGTCCACTCCTTTAGGGATGGGCAGTTGAAATAAGTCACTGGTAGGGGGTAAGCAAGCTGGGATAGCCTAGCCTGGTAGGGCGCAGGTCTGGAAAACCTGTTCTCTTTGTAGATCGGGAGTTCAAATCTCCCTCCCAGCGCTTGACACGAGATTGAAACTCACTCCACCAGATGGAATAGCGGCTGGCCACAAACAAAAACATCGATAAAATTTCTCTACCATTAAATCAAAGGTCATGCAGAAATCATCATGAATTTTCTGAGCATTGTTGCACATGTTGGATGATGACGGAAAACCCGTGAGAAAGTAGCAAAGGACGAATCAATTACGGAAAATTAGGAAAAAAGAGATTCTGCATCGAATTCCGGGGATATGTTTGGAAAGTGGTTCAGAGGTTCAGAAGGTGTTATCTCCATGATGGAATTATCATAATGAAAGAAATGGCGGGAAGGGTTTCCCCAGAAATGAGGAGGGGCATTATTGAAAGATATTCTGCCGGGAATATTTCAAGGGCACAACTTGCCAGGGAAAACGGGATATCCGTATCCACAGTGAACCGTATACTGAAGGAGGCTGTTGCAGTTGATTCCGGAATCAAAGGAAAGGAAGCCGTTAAGCCGGATCAGGGTAATGAAAAACACGGAATCTATGATGAATATATTGAATATCTCGCATCCAATGGCATCAGCAGGGAAGACCTTATCCGCATCATTTCTGAATTGAAGGAAGTGGAGGCAAGATTCTCATCCAGTTCTGAGAAGGTACCGCAGGGTGAAGTTTCAGGGGGTCTATCAGATTACGTTTTCAGGGACTTTCTGGAATGGGTTGAAAACAGGAAGAGCCATGATCTGGAAGCCGCATCATTGTCATCCGAAATAAATCTGCTGGAAAACCAGAAATCCAGGCTGAAAGAGGAAATGGACAGTCTCAGTTCACGGGTGGTCAATCTGGAGATGTCTGTTGGACAGATGAGGCAGGAAGCACAGAAGGTGATTGATTCCGTATCCATGGCACAGGAAAGGATAAATGCCATGGAATCACGTTTAGCCGAAGATCGAGAAATGCTCGTTGTGGCGTCTGGCATTAACTGGATACTTAAGAATGGGGAAATCACAGATGAGACTCTGGAGTTCATCAGGAGATACCACAATCTCTGGGATCCTACAGATGGCGAGATCAGAATAAAGATCAGGAACGCACTGATCCAGGAAATGGAAAATTCACTTTCAAAGCTTAAAAGTGCTGTTTCTGCTTGATGTGATGTTGTGGCCCGCTTTAAGCGTCGCCCCCCATAATCATCTGCAAAGAAACTAAATAAATCCACGTTCAACCATTTTGTTTACACGCCTTGTCCAGTAGTTTTTCCTTGTGAGTATGAGCGCAAGAATCACTGCCATGAGGGCACTTAGATAAATAAGTGAAATGGGTATAAAAATTATGGAGAAGGCAATTATGTAGAATCCTATTACTGGCAGGATCATCAGAAACTGGTTGGCGCTGAACCTTGCCGGTATGTAATTTTCATCCTTCATCTGGTAAGGCCTGACAGAGAAAGCCATGAAAAGGTACACTCCCACCATGAATGGGCTTGCAATCTCGAAAACAGGAATGACCATGAGGGTGCCCTGCACCCCAAGAAGATACAGCGCAAAGCCTGCAATGGCTATTGGAATGCCGGCAATGGCAGCCTGGATCATTTTAGATATAATGAGCATGTTGACGTAGGATCCCGGTTCCATGGACATGAAGGATAGCCAGGCCCTTTCATATGCCATGGCACCTGAACTCATGATCATCTGCGGTGTCGACCCGAGGTATATGATAAGAAACATTGTAACAAGGTTGACTCCGGAGATTCCCGGAAAAGAAATATACTCCGAAGGTACAGCGTAATGCAGCATATAAATGGAATAACCCACTGCAATGGCGATGAATATGATGAAAACAACGGAAAACTGTATTCTCCTAGCAGTGGACTTTATGTTTCCCATTGAGCTTGCCCTGGTGGCAAGGCTTATCTGAGTTATTCCCAGCTTCAGGATTGCCATGTTTGGAGAGAGACCCTCATACCTGGAAGTTTTCCTGAAATTAATAGACTGTTTCCGTATTCCGGAAACACGGTATGGTAGATTCTCCCCTGAAAGGATTCTCACCGCAAAGAACATGCTGGCAATGGTCACGGGAAGAATTGTAATAAGGGACAGAACAGGATCGTACTTCAGGAAAGAGATTGCGCCATATTTGAAGCCAAGATAGCTGGAAAGTATCCAGAGCAGGGACACAGCTGCAAGTGGGATTCTCAGGAAAAGTGACCTGTCAGTCAGGACAATGCCAACAGAAACCGAGAACAGGGCAAGCAGGATTACATCAAGAATGGCAACTCCCACGAGGGCGGAATATCTGTAAATCCCAAGGATTGTTATGAGCGAAGCTGCCAGAAGTATGAGGCCCGACGCAAGGAACTGTGCTGTAAACAGGGCAGGAACCAGGTCCCTTCTCCGGATAGCTGATACCAGCAGGAATTCCTGGTCAGACTTTGTGACTGAAATTCCGCCAAAAATTATGGATATTGTGGAGAAAACACCTATTATAAGGGTGAAATAAAGGTCGCCATACAGGTATCCACTGCCAGCATCATTTCCTGACAGTGAAATCAGGGAGTACAGGAGCACAAACGCTATGACGGCGAAATAAGAAGCAGAAAACCTTGTCCTCAGGATGAGCTTCATTACCCTAGTGAACATCTGACATCAACCGCGCAACAATGGATTCAATGGGCGTATCCTTGGCTGCTTCAGCTCTGAGTTCGGACATGCTGCCCTCCCAAATTCTGTTTCCATGGGATATGATGAGGCACCTGTCTGTCAACCTCTCTGCTATTGACATTATGTGTGTGGACACGAGAAATGTTGCTTTCATGCCGGTAAGGAAACTGATAACTTTCTCCTGCGTTGGAATATCAAGATAATTGAGGGGTTCATCCATGAGGACAATTTCAGGATGATGTATGATGGACAGTGCCAGGGCCAGTTTCTGGCGGTTTCCTCTTGACAGCCTTGAGGTCCTGGCCTTTTCATATTCCCTGAGTTCCAGCAGATCGATGAGCGACTCTATTCGATTCGCAAGGTCAGGGGTGTTTCTTATGGCACCAATATATTCCAGGTTCTCCCTGACAGAAAGGGTCAGGTAAGGGCTTGCATCCTCGGGAAGATAACCCATCAATCTCTTTGCATCATAGCTGTTTGGAGGAAAACCCTTTATTGATAAGGAACCAGCATCCGGTTTCAGCATTCCAGCAAGAAGCTTAAGTGTTGTTGATTTCCCGGCGCCATTTGGGCCAATGAGTGCAACCCTCTCGCCACAGGGGATATGAAGGGTCAGTCCCTTGAGGGCATCCTGCTGGCCATAGCTCTTCCACACGCTATCGGCCGAAATGCAATAGGAACTGAACTGAAAACCCTGATTCTCTTCTATGTTCATAATCATGACTAACATAGTTCGGTGATATATAACCTATCTTTGCCCTATTTTAA
>DAJC01000041.1 GCA_002498845.1 Thermoplasmatales archaeon UBA509
CAACATAAAAACTTTATTTAAATAGTTGAAATCCTTGTTTGGCTTATGATGCCACCGGCTTTTGAATATTATGCCCCGACCGGCGTTGATGAGGTCATAGACCTTCTTGAAAAGTATGGAGACGACGCAAAGATACTGGCTGGGGGCCAGAGCCTTATCCCCCTGCTCAAGTCAAGGATAACAGAGATACCGTACCTTATCAGCCTGTCAGGAATAAAGGACCTTTCCTACATAACGGAAAGCAGCAATGCCACAAGGATTGGGGCAATGACCGTTGATTCCGATCTGGAATATTCCGACACAATAAGGAAGAGGTACCCGATTCTCATGGATGCCCTTGCCAGGCTTGCGGATCCCCTTGTCCGGAACATGGGGACAGTTGGCGGAAATATTTCCCATGGCGATCCCAGCAACGATCTCCCTGCAGTGATGCTTGCACTGAAGGCAACCTTTGTGGCAAGGGGAAGGGGAGGGGACAGGAACATAAATGCAAGGGACTTCTTCATTGACACTTTCACCACGGCGCTTGAACATGATGAGGTCCTGACCGGGATATCCATTCCCGTATGGAAAGAACACTCAGGCGGATCATACGTGAAGTTCGAGAGAGGCACCTGGAATTTCTCCGTGGCTGGAAGTGCAGTGCAACTGAGGCTTGAGAACGGAGCGGTTGTGGAAGCTGGCATTGCAATCACATCCATGGGGCCGAAAGCCATGTACATCCCGGAAGCGGAGGACTACCTTCTGGGTAAGAAATTCCATAAGTCAGTCATCAGTGAGGCTGCCGACATTGTTGTTGAGAAATCGCAGCCCAGTCCGGACACATATGGTTCTGTTGAGTATAAGAAAAACATCCTGAAGCGCATAACAATGGAGGCGCTTGAAAATGCATTCAGGAGATCGGGAGGAATGAAATAATGACAGGAAAGGAAATATCAATCACAATAAACGGCGAGAAAAAGACAGCTGAGGTAGAACCGAGGATGCTGCTGGTCCATTTCATAAGGGAAATAGCAGGACTCACTGGAACCCATGTGGGATGTGACACCACCAATTGCGGTGCCTGCACTGTCATAATGGATGGCAGGGCAGTGAAGTCATGCACCATACTTGCAGTCCAGGCGGATGGAAAAAAGATCACAACCATTGAGGGGCTCTCCAGGACTCCGGGAAAACTGCATCCTGTCCAGAAGGCGTTTGTTGACAAGCATGGCCTGCAGTGCGGCTACTGCACATCTGGCATGGTGCTGACATCATTCTGGCTCCTGAACAGGAAAAAGAAGGTCACTGAGGAAGAGATCAGGGAGGCCATATCCGGAAACCTCTGCCGCTGCACAGGCTATGAAAGCATAGTTGATTCCATTGAGGAGGCACAGAGAAACATGGAAAAGGAAGGGGAATACACAGAGGAGGAGATTCCCGTCAGGAGGAGCAGGTGATTCCAGTGGATCTTTCAGAGAAGATGGTCACGGGCAGGGGAAACTTCGTGGATGACATAAACCTGCCAGGAATGCTGCATCTGGCCTTTGTCAGGAGCCCTTATGCCAGGGCCCGCATAAAGAGCATTACCGGAGGCATTACATCAAGGGACATCGACATGAAGATGGCTTCCGTGGGGGAAGGAGCAAGTGCCGGTTTCGAGTATCTTGAACACCCCGTACTGGCCAAAGAATACGTTGGCTATGTGGGCCAGCCTGTTGCCGCTGTGTATTCAGAGAATGCGTACGAGGCAGAGGACCTTGTGGATACAGTTGATGTTGACTACGAGCCCCTCACTGCAATAGTGGATCCGGAGAAGGCATTGTCCGCTGATCCCATGTATCCCGGACTGAAGTCCAACATACTCGCCGACAGGTACCTGGGAGAGGATTTCCAGGTGGATGCGCCAGTTGTCATTGAGGATCACTTCGTGAACCACCGCATAGCAACCGATCCCATTGAGCCCAGGGGCATTGTTGCAGCATACGATGGAAAGAGGCTCACAGTATGGATAAGCACACAGAGTGTCCATACCATCAAGCAGGGATTCTGCGAGGTCATGAAACTCTCACCGGATGCGGTCAGAGTCATACAGACAGATACCGGAGGCGCATTTGGCCTGAAGGGGGGCTTCTATCCGGAATACGTGGTAGCCGCATGGCTCGCCATGAAGGAGGGCAGACCTGTGAAATGGATAGAGACACGTTCCGAGCATCTCCTGGCCAGCAGGCCGGGACGTGGCGTCGTGGGAAGGATGAAGCTTTACGCGAACCGCGAAGGCAGGATCCTGGGCATAAAGGGAGATGTAATAGTTGACAGCGGAGCATTTGCGGGAGGATCGGGAGAATTTTCATCAAGATTCATCGCCATGCAGATCACTGGCCCCTACGAGATAAACAATGCCCACATACATGCACTGTCCGTCCTCACCAACAAGGTGCCGCAGGGACCATACAGGGGTGCAGGAAGACCCGAGGCCGCATTTTTCATGGAAAGAATGGTTGACAGGCTTGCCGATGAGCTCCATATGGATCCTGTTGATGTCAGGATGATCAACGCAACCCGGGAACCTTTTGTGAGTCCCACAGGACTTACCGTTGAGGCTTCAAAGCCTTTCCTTGAACAGGCTGTGAAGGCAATGGACTACAATGGGCACAGGAAGAAAGGCAACTTCGGTTTCGGATGGTTTGTCCTGGTGCCGGCAACCATGCCTGGAGAGACTGCCAGGATACTTGTTGAAAACCGCGGCATCAAGGTATGGCTGGGCGGAACCGCACATGGCCAGCGGCATGATCTCTTTGTGAAGTCGATCCTTGCCGACGAGCTTGGCGTCGATCCTGGAATAGTTGAATGGCAGAAGGGTGACACTGACCAGCTGAAGGAGGGTGTTGGCGCATGGGGAAGCAGATCCGCAATGATGGGGGGATCCGCGCTGGTGGAGGCGGCGCACAAGCTTAAGGAACAGGTGGAGAAGAAGCACGGGAAATATTCCGTTTCGAAGCTTCTTGATGGGAAGTGGGATTCCTATGAATATTTCCACTATGACAAGCCCTACACAAGCCTTGGAGCAAATTTGATAACTGTGAGCACTGACAGGTATGGCAGAGTCAGGGTCGACGAATGCATATCATACTATGACCTTGGAAAGGTACTCAACATGGACAATGCCATAGGGCAGAATGCCGGGGGATGCGCAGAAGGCATAGGGCAGACCCTTTACGAGGGGCTCATGTTTGACCAGAACGGGCAGATGATCACATCATCAATCGCTGATGCCGGAGTTGTGAAAGCAACCATGGTCCCGCGCTACAGGCTCATCCTGCACAGCAGTGAATCCACACTGCCTTCAAAGGCAAAGGGCCTTGGTGAAGCTCCCACCATAGGCACACCCGTGGCTCTTTCTAGGGCAATAGAGGTTGCCACCGGCCTTCACATAACGGAAACGCCAATAAATCCGGAATACTTGATTTCTGCTGTGCGCGAACCATAGGTCGGATACCAACCTTTTTTTTGCATGCAATTTTCACTTCAACAATAACTCCTGTGAGCGTTTTGTTCACATCGCCGTAATCAACGCAATCATCCTGCAATGGCGTTGTATGGCAGGATCTTTGACCAATGGCGATCATGCTGCCGGTATCTGTCAAGGCTTATATTCAGTAAGCTCATAACATATACATGCAAAAGACAGAAGAGGGATTCGTGAAGAATTTTTCCCAGGTTGAGGAGATACCAATGCCGGGAGGTGGAGCTATCCGCTGGCTCATAACCCACAGGGATGGCGCTCCGACTTTTTCAATGCGGCTCATCACGGTTGGAAAGGGAAAGAGCACCCCGTACCATTCCCATGACTACGAGCACGAGATTTTTGTTGTCTCAGGAAAATGCGACGTTACCCTTGGAAATGCCCAGAAGACAGCATCAGAGGGGGACTTCATATTCATCCCGCCAAACCTCAGGCATGGCATGACGGCAACAGAGGACATGAAGATAATCTGCATTGTCCCCATAAAGGCCGCAAAGGAGATCCTTGGAGAATAACCACACCCCTATCCCTTTTGTGAAAATTTGAATATTTTCTTTATGATTATTTAAATCTAAATGAACAATTTACCACCATGGAAGGAAAATCAAGCACAGTTTCAGTGTTCGGTGCAACCGGCCTCATAGGGAGCAGCGTCATCAGGGCGCTTATGGAGGATGGATACAGCATCAGGATCTTTGCCAGGAATGTGGAGAAGAGCCGAGATATGTTTCCTGAAATAAATGAACACATCAGGTGGGATTATACCAGGGATGACTGGAAGCAGAATCTTGAGGGATCTGCAGTTGTAATTAATTTTTCAGGCGCCCCCATCTTCCAGAAGTGGAAGGGGAATTACAGGAAGGAAATCTGGGATTCCAGGGTGGAAGCCACAAAGCAGATTGTGGACGCCATAAGCAAGTGCACAGAAAAACCTGCCGTACTCATCAACGGCTCAGCCTCAGGCATTTACGGCTACGACAGCTTTGATGACAGGGAAGTGGATGAAAGTTCTCCGCCAGGCAGGGATTTCTGGGGTGACCTTGTAACTGCCTGGGAAAAGGAAGCCATGGCGGCAGCCAGTATGGGTGTCAGGGTCGTTCTCATAAGGACAAGTGTTGTGCTCACAATGAAGGGAGGTGCCCTGCCACAGCTTGTATCTGTTTTCAGGAAGGGCATAGGTGGTCCCATAAGTCCGGGGAACCAGTGGTTTCCATGGATACATGAAGATGACGAGGTTGGGCTTGTCCTGTTTGCGCTTGAAAATGATAATGTTTCCGGTCCCCTGAACGCTTCCGATCCTCAGGTTCCCACAATGAATGAGTTTGCGGCTACCCTTGGGGAAGTCATGCACAAGGGGTCCAGGATAAGGATTCCCATAACTGTCATCAGGCTAATGATGGGAGAGGTGTCCAACGTGCTGGCCAAGGGAAAGAAAGTGGTTCCCCGAAGAGCCATGGAACTGGGATACAGGTTCAGGTACACGGACCTGAAAGCAGCCCTTGCTGACCTCATGGGCAGCACGTGATAACGGTATCCATTCAGTCAATGAGGGACATGTTCTTCAGCACAACATAGGCTGCAGCCACATCCTCCAGGCCTATGCCCATGGATTTGAATACAGACCTCTTGAAATCCGCTTTCCCTGCGTTGATGAAGTCCTTCAGCTCCGTTATCTGCCTTTCAGGATGGTTCTCATGAAAACCTATGATCTCACCGGATTCCTTCAGGGCCTGGTCGAGGTTTTCTGCAATTATCACCTCGGATCCTGTGAGAATGTCCTCAGCCGCCTCCCTCCTGTTTGGCAGATTTCCACCACAGAGGTTGACATGATATTCCTGCCCTAGGTCCTTCCTGGAGAAAATGGCCTCGTTGGAATCAGTTATTGAATTTACTATTCTTGCTTTCCTGGTTCCTTCGGCCACGCTCTTCGCCGGTGTCACCGCTATTCCATGGAGACGGGACATTCTTTCCGCGAAAGCCGATGCATTGCCAAAGTTCCTTGAGTATACGTAAACATTCTCCGGGTCATATAGAGCAAGCAGCGCCTCCAGCTGGGTTTCGGCCTGGAAACCGGACCCAACTATGCATATGTCGGGATTCCTGTCCTTCACGATCCTGGATGTGACCATGGCAGGGAGTGCTCCTGTCCGCACCTGTCCCAGGCGGTTGGCTTCAATGACCGCAACCAGATCCATGGAACGGGTGTCAAACACGGCCACGACAAACCTTGCTCCGTTCTTTGAAGCTATGTATGTCTTCAGGCCTGCCAGATGGTACTTCTCGATGACGCCAGGCATGGTGTTGTAGACAACTCCGCCAATGATCAGCCTGTCCCTGGGGCTGGTGGTGGCCCTTCCATTCCCGTATTCAGTGAATGCGGTCTCCATGGCATCTATGGTCTCCTTCATTCCAAGGTTCTTCCTGACGTCCTCTTCCGTTATGTAATACATAATCTTGCATGCATTCTGGAGTAAAAAACCTATATAGCCAGATAAACTGATGCCCCATGGGCCCTTCAATAGATGCAAAGAAACTCAGGGACTACGTCAGCGGAAATAATTCATACTGGATAGAGGGGGATGGCGATAATTTTGAGCTCCACTTTTCTCCTGAATTCCCGGAGGCAATGGGGCACCTTCCGGAAGGACAGTCCGTGGAGCATATAATGTATGGGCGGGAAAGGAACGGTGTGATCTACTTTTACAGGTTTACAACGCGAAGTGCCTTCGGAGAAACCACAACAGATCTTGAGGGCGAGGACGACCCCGTAATGGAATGGCTGAAGTATATCTGATTCCTGGAAGGATTTCCTCTGAATCCCGCAACGCAAACCCCATATAAATTAAAGCAGAGGCCCTACCAGCAGGGGCAGGAGCGCTGTGATGTCCCCGTATACATTAACAAATTCGGCATCCTCCCTCACTTTCTTCCAGGAGATTGCCTCCTCAAGTTTCGCCCCGGATAACGATCCGTCGTATTCCCGTGCTGTGGTTACATACACTGCATAATCCAGGCCATCCCGGAACTGGTTCCACCATATTGTATGGTGCTTTGAGATTCCGCCCCCAAGCATAAGCGCCCCGGTCTTCTTTGCCTCGAAGACTATATCGGAAAGTTCATGCTCATCCCGCAGTAGATTTATCCTGAAGTCATGATGCTGTTCATAGAACGACCACAGCTGTGACCCGAATGATCCATCCGTCATTCCTGGCACATACACCGGAACATTGTTCTTTGCGGCATTGTACAGTATGGAATCTGGATTATTCATTTTCAGGCCAAATTCTCTTATTATCTCAGCACCTCCCCATTCCTTCCTGATGGAGTAAGCCTGCTCCAGGAAGGGTTGAACCTGAGCCTCGATTATCTCACCGTAGCTCTCATCCGGCACGAATACGTTTCCCAGCCTGTTTATACCAAGATTCCTCAATTCCCTGTCGCTGTAATCAAATGTGCCGCTGTAGTACTTCATGTAAGTGCGGGCTATGTCATGGTCAAGAGTCCCGTTTGTTGTAATGATAACGTCAATGAAGCCTTTCCTCACAAGATCGTTGATTATTCCCCTTGTACCCGTTGAAATTATGTCTGCGGGAAATGAAAGAAAGGTTGTATTCTGCTCACTGAACATCTTCCTGAGAATCGTCATGGCAGTATGCAGCTTTGCAGATGTGAATCCGCCTGATTCCCCAAACTGTTCCATTAATTCAGCCAGTGTTGTTTTCGCATTTATCCTGAGGTCCCTGACAGGAGAAGTCAGGAGTTCCTTCCTATCCATAGGATGGTATCATGACCACGCTAAAATTATTACCGAAATGATTGCCCTGAGGCAAAAAGCCTACGAATTGTCAGGGAGTCCCTTTTTTGGAAACCCCGACTAACACTGGTTTGACCCATATGATGACTGTCCGCCACTGCTTCTGAACTAAACATTTATATCATTGAACTCCGTGTGGGTCGTGTGAACACGGAACAGACTGTCATAAAAGAGGCCAATACAGTCGGAGGACTGCTCAAGGTGGTCATTCCAATTGCCCTTGGAATGTTTCTGGTTGGGTTTGATGCGAACCTTTTCTTCTTTGGTGGTACATTCATCCTGAAGACCATAAAGGTTAACCAGTTCCTCCTTGGGATAGCCGGTTCAGGTTTTGCTGCGGGAATAGCCATATTCAGCGTTATAGGTGGATACATATTCGATAAAATCACCACCAGAAACGGCATAATAATCTCACTGACCATCATCTCACTCTTCTCAGCCCTGACTGGATTTGTCTCAAACCAGTATGAGCTTGTTATTTACCGATTCCTGGTTGGATTCGGCACGGGAATGATCCAGCCTGAAATTATAGCGTTCCTTGGGGATATAAGACCGGAGAGGAGGCAGACCATCATAGCCTCTGAGGGAATAGCTTTTGGTCTCGGGCTATTCGTTGCCCCTTACATATATGCTGCATATTCAACAGCTACCACATTCGACATTCCATTTATTATAGCTGGAATCAGCGGAGCTGCGCTCATAGGCGTGGTCATTGCACTTGTTCCATCAAAATACAAGCTATATCAGAGACCGAAGAAGGGGATCCTGGAGGTCCTCAATCCGTCGCTCATCGTTATATCTCTTTCATTCTTCTTTTTCGGAGTGGCCTTCTTTGCCTTCCAGAGCTACTTCACAGCATATCTTACGGCATATGGGTTCAGCGAGGGAAATGCGTCGTTTGTCTTCTCCTTTTTCGGACTTGCTCTTCTAATTGCTACCCTGCCAGCAGGCGTACTGGGTGATGCCTTCAACAGGAAGATGGTTATTCTGGCGGCCAGCGTTGTAATGGCATTGGCTTCCATAGTACTGTTCATTCACTCGCCAGTTTTCGCGGTTGCCGCACTGGGAACAATACTTTTCGGTGCAGGATATGGCATGTATGGCAATGTCAACGCGTTTGCCCAGGATTCTGTTGAAGATGCATGGAGAGGATCCGCAGTGGGATTTATGTTCCTGATTTTCAACCTGGGCACCATCATAGGATCGCCACTGATGGGAATTGCTGTGAACGCTGTAGGGTATCATCTGGCAGGGATTTACGTTATACTGGTCCCTCTTTTTGTAAGCCTCGTTCTTGTGGGCATCACGCCAAACGTGAAACACGCTGTCGCCAGCCAGGAGGCCGAGGTGCTTGGAGAGGGTGAATAATCCTGGCTAAGGTCATTGAAGAGAGTGAGTTGAATGATTACGTGATCTCACTCCGCAGAGAATTTCATCAAATTGCTGAACTCAGCTTCAAGGAATTCCAGACTTCAAAAATGATAGCAAAAAAGCTGGATGAGATTGGACTGAGACCCATACCCATTGCAGGGACTGGAATATACTGTGATATTAGCGGCAAAACTCAGGGCAGGACCGTGGCCTTAAGGGCTGACATAGACGCACTCCCCCTTGATGAAATGTCAGGAGACCAGTTTTCCTCGAAAAATAAGGGAGTGATGCACGCGTGCGGGCATGACGCTCACATAGCTATGTTGCTGGGTGTTGCCAGGAAACTTGCAGCAGATCCCTCATTTCCCGGACGTGTGAGGCTCATGTTTCAGCCTGCAGAAGAGTCACCACCTGGTGGGGCAATAGAGATGATAAGGGAGGGAATCATGAAAGGTGTTGACTTTGTACTGGGCCAGCATGTTATCTCAACCCTCCCGGCCGGAACCATAGGCATTAACTTCGACTACGGCGCTGCCATCTCAGACGAGTTTTTCATCACCATAACCGGACCGGGTGGACATGGCTCGAGACCCCATGAGACATCGGATGTGATATATGTTACCTCACTGTTCATAGTTTCAGCACAGGCGCTCATTTCCAGGATGACTGATCAGACACAGCCTGCAGTACTCACATTTGGCACCATAAAAGCCGGTGACAGATTCAACATAATAGCATCAAAGTCAGAAATCAGCGGTACTGTGAGAACATACAGCAAAGAGATACGTGATAAGATAAGGGACGGGCTCCGTGACATGCTGGAATCACTCTGCAATTTACATGGAGCACAGTTTAGCTTCAATTATGAGGAGGGATATCCTGCATTACTGAATGATCGGAGAGTTGCGGAGGTTGTGAACCAGGTTGCGGTCAAACTCGTCGGGAAGGATCATGTTGTATACCCGCCACCAACAATGGGAGGAGAGGATTTTTCCAGATTCCTTGAAGTTGCTCCTGGCGCTTTTTTCAGACTTGGTGTTGGGAACCCGGAAAAGGGAATCACCGCATCACAACACAGTCCCAGATACAGGATGGATGAAACAGCCCTGATGCTTGGTGTTAATGTCATGACGGAAAGTGCCCTGAGACTTCTCCTTAAGGGTATTCCTGATTAACTTCAACTTCCATCGGGCTCCTTAAAGTATCCACCAGCTGTCATCCGGGAATTGTATGCATATGAGTGACGAAACCACAGGGGGATTTCTGTATTGAATGAAATTAATTAATACAGATTTCCTCTTTTATTATATTCTGTCAATATCCATGTTCCCTGTACTCTGTTTAAAAGCACTGTTAATGTTTCCTGCCATAATCTTCTGTCACAGCGGAATGAGCGATGTTTTTTGGAATGCAGGGGTTAATTGCATATGCTAAACTCAGCGACAATCTGTGGAAATTTTACTGTTAACACATACAGTGAAAATGTATATCTCTGCCGGCAATTCCCATGCGCATGGAATATTCTATACAGGGAAATTCGGCTCTCATTATGATTGATGTGCAGCTGGTCTGGAACGATCCCTCATGGGGCAGGAGAAACAATCCGGACGCAGAGAAGGTGATGTCTGATGCCCTTGAACTCTGGAGGGAGAACAACCTGCCAGTTATTCACGTCAGGCATGATTCAAGAAACCCAGATTCCCTTCTTAAGGCGGGAAAACCTGGATATGAGTTCAAGCCAGAGGCTATGCCGGTTGATGGGGAACCAGTCATAGTTAAGCATGTGAACAGCGGATTCATAGGCACGGATCTGGAACAGCGCATAAGGGCGCAGGGAATTCACGATCTTTTCTTTGCCGGCATAACCACTGACCATTGCGTGAGCACCACTGTGAGGATGGCAGCCAACCTTGGATTCAATGTGTTTGTGATTGAGGATGCCTGCGTTACATTTGACCGGAAGGACCTGAAGGGCAGGACCATCAGGGCAGAGGATGTCCACAGTGTAAGCCTTGCATCGCTGAATGGGGAGTTCGCCACCGTACTGAGCTTCAATGATCTCTCGGCAGTGGCAAGAAGCTGATTCATCAAACTGTGCCGGTTCATTTCGTCCTGCCATGGGCAGAAATGTAAGACTGGTGGTATTCCTCATTCTTCCTTTCGAGGTCGGACTGTATCTTCTCCCTCTGCTGCTCAGGTATATACAGATCTGCCATGCCGAAAAGCCCGTTTTCCTCCTTGAAAATATGCTGAAGGAGGGTCTTTGCAATCAGGCCTGATTTGTTCAGTACCTCCTCAGATGTAGCTGCCGTATCTTCTGCCTCGAATGATATTGATCTGTAAAGTGTGTTGTAAAGCGACTTTATTGAGACATGCTCACCCCTTATTATGCGGATGGGCTCCTCGAACTCCAGGTACTGCCTCAGGAGAGGGCTCAGGACGGGGATGAGTATCTCCTCTTCCAGCCTGAAATGAACAGAGATTGTATAATCAACATGCCCAACAAAATCCTCCAGTTTGACTTCATTCGCAATGAAGCCTTCAGAAATACCAACAGTGATCTTATGCTGATTCCTCAGCATCTGTGTTGCGTCTGATCCCTTGAATTTGAGATTGTCCATCAGAGACATTTCACGAGAAACATGCCGCCATAAGATATAAATTACTGTGAAAGCAGATCATGAGCTTGCCTTACAGATCAGGTGATGAGTAGAAATACGGGCAGTGATTGATATTATGGTGAGAATATGGGCAAAGACTATATTGAATGGCTGGACTGGAAACCTGGCATCCTCAGGGCCATATTTGAGCTTGGAACGTACGGAAAGGTAAACTGGAATGATCTTAAGACTGATGTAGGAACCACAAAGGATTCCATCACAGAATACCTGGTGAGCATGAACATTGCAGAGTTCAGGCATGATGGGACACTCACGCTTTCTGAGTTCGGGAATGAGCTTTTCAGGAAGCTTCAGGACATAAACTACTTATTCGAATCATATGTTGACATAAATGACGGAGATGGGGACTGAACAGGGAATTTCACTCGAACATGTACACAAATGATTCCGGCGAAAGGCCTATTATTTCCATGTAATTTTCCCTGCCGAAAGAATCTATTATTGCCTCCGCTTCCTTTATGGATGATTTTACTTCCCTGAGGTCAAGCTCCTTCCACCATGGAAAAACAAGCCGATCCTCGCTCAGGTTGTGATCCCTGAGAAGCCGGAGGTACAGTGGGAACCTTTCATTGACCAGATCAGTGTCCCCCTTATCCTGCCATTTAGCGATATTTCCAGCAAGGGTGTCGATGAGCTTATGATCCGCCTTGATCTGCTCAATGGTTGAAACCATGTCCTTCCGGCCTTCCGGAAGCTTTTCCTCGATTGCCGGAAACACTATCTTTTCCTCTATTTCTATGTGAACTGCCTTCAGGTATTTGTGGAAATCAGCAAGGCTCAGTTCCGAACTTGGTGTGATGAACCTGCTTATGTGCCTGATTGCCTCATGCTCAATCATGAGTACTTCTGCAACATCTGCCATGTCTATCCAGTGTAATAAGGTCCTTATTGAATATTAACAATGTCCATAATAGAAGAGGGATAGATGGAAATATAGAAAAAAAGATTATCTGGCAGATGCTGCTATTCTCTCAATTTCCTCTTTCTTGTTCACTGCGAAGGAGGACGCGTCATTTCTGGCAGCGTTCATGATCTCATCCGCAAGGCAGTTGGCTATGGCCTTCTTGCTCTTGAATGATGCATTTGTGGCCCCGATTGCGATGTTCCTGAGGGCAACGTCAACCCTTCTGGATGGTGAAACGTCCACTGCCTTTGGTACTGCTATTCCACCGTATTTGAGCCTTGTGACCTCTTCCCTTGGAGCTGCATTCTCTATTGCATTGATCAGGAGCTGTACCGGGTTCTGCTTTGTCTTCTCAGCGATCAACTCGAAGGCTTCCTTCAGGACTCTGTATGCGCTGTACTTCTTCCCGGTCCATTTCTCGGATCTCATTAGCTTGTTCAGGAGCCTCTCCACAGTGTTCACATTTCTCTTTCCTGCTGAATAGCTGGAGAATCTGCCACCGCTGTGGAGGTTCACGTTACTGGTGAGGTTTATGTATTTGGATAGGCCCTCATCATGAACCTGCACCTCATTTATTGCATATTCGCCCAGAATTTTAAGGTCTACCATCATCTCACCGTCTTCTCCTTTCTTCCCTTCACAAGCTCATGTAGAGATATTCCGTTGACCTTTGAAACTTTGTACCTTACTCCGGGGATATCTCCCTTACTTCTTCCCTGCCTTCCCCTTATGCCTTCCACTGTGACCTCGTCGTGCTCATCAATATAGTTGATTGCCCCGTCACCTGGCGCGAAAGCCGTAATCTGCCTTCCGTTCTTTATGAGCTGAAGCTTCACGCATTTCCTGATTGCAGAGTTCGGCTGCTTAGCCTCAATCCCAATCTTTTCTATGACTATGCCTTTAGCTGAAGGGGCGCCCTCCAGCGGGTCGCTCTTCTTCTTGAGATGAAGCACTCTCCGCTTGAATTTGCTATCTGACCACTTGAATTTCTTTCTTACTGATTTTAACTTTCCACCAGCGTTTTCTCCGTTTGCCAATACATCACCCTGTGATTTTGTTTAACTTAATCGAGCAGGCATGGGATATGCTAAATTATATTTAACGGCTTTCATTGTTTTCATAGCGTTCACTGGCATATTAAAATACCATTCCGGTACGGTGCCCAAAACAAGTGATGGGATAATTTGAATGTATTTTGCTATGGGTAAAAACAAATAAACTGAATTCCTACAGGGATTTATGCAGAAATATATCCATATTTGGAAAGTGCACTGCAGCAAGTGCGGAAAGGATTTCCAGCATATTTTCAGGGCAAGGGACATGCTAAAACCCCACGTCTTCAACGATCTTCTCATGAAATGCCCTTACTGCGGAAACACTTCCTTTGACACAGTATCTTCAGCAGGAAAACTAACAGAGCAGGAGTGGAAGGAGGAACATCCTGAACTGGAGATAGATCAGCTTCCGGATTACTCGTATTCCGACACTGCATGATGATCCTACCTGGTCTTTGAGACTATCCTTATTATGTCAGAATTGGCCAGGACATGGTCTTTCCCTATGACCCGCCTTGTCCTGCAGTCAACTGCCCTGATGAAGCCTTCGCCGATATCAGTATGTATCTTGAAAGCTAGATCCAGCGCTGTGGATCCTGAAGGCATAAGCAGTGCATCCGGGAGCACGTTTCCCTTATTGTCCTCCCACGTGCTTTCATCAACGACCGGGAATACGATGACATAGCCAAGTTTTTCCTGAACTATCATGCCCATTATTTGCGATATGAGAGTTATGCCGGGATCCCTGAAGAATTCCCGGATTCGGTCCAGTGCCGCCGACTGCTGCCTGCTTGCGGAGCCTGTAATTACAAAGTTCCTGGGACCGCCTTTAATCATTCCCGATTTCAGTGCCTTCTCAAAGGCAAGCTCGAATTCTCCGGAAACGAGGTATAGCCCGGGATATTTCTGTAAGAGTTCGTCCCTAGAATCCGGTTCCATGTTATCGGCTTTGTTGGCAATCCGAAACACTGGCTTCATGAACTCAAATATGACTTCCGAGAATCGCATTGCATCTTCCTCGGTCCACAGCATGAACCTGGCAGGGAATGATCCCCTTGAGAAAATAAGGGAAACCTGCTTTTCTGTCAGTCCAAAGGATGCTATCTTCCTGTGGAGGGATCTATCAGGTTTTTCACCCGATGAATCCGCCTTCCTTGCAAACTTCTCCCAGTCCCTGTAAATCCTGTCAGCAAGCCACTGCTTTATCTCACCTTCTATGGTGTCTATGTCTTCCCAGGGCTTCCTTCTGGCCTGGATGGGCGTTCCGTCCGGAGCTGTGAGCCCGGATCCGTCGATTATGTGGCAGAGCGCCTCGGAATCCCGGAGATTGTCCAGGAACTCATTCCCCATGCCCTTTCCCTGGCTTGCGCCCGGAATTAGGCCGGGAACATCTATGATCTCAATTGGCACATGCCGTATGCCATTTTCACAGTATCCCTCACGTGGATTGCACTGTTTCCCGATTTCTGTGTGGGGACATGGAGTTTCTATGTAGGTCACTCCCACATTTGGTTTCAGTGTTGTGAATGGATAATTGGCAATATCAGCATGGCTCCTTGTCATTGCAGAGAAAATCGTGGACTTCCCAACGTTTGGTTTTCCGACAAGGCCTATCTTTACTGTCATTTCTCAGGCATCTTCAGTGAAAATTTACCAGTACCCTTTTCATGTTGTATCCCTTGGGGCACTCTATCTTTTCCTCAACTTTCTTGATGGTTACCTTGGAGCCCTCCCTCATGTGGATAAGATTGCAGGTCTCGATATGGGGACATGTGAAATGATCGCAATCCATGGACTTCATGGTCACTGATGATCCTTCCTGAAGCTTCCTTCCGGCCTGGAGATTGACGTACTCGGGAAGTTCTTCAACCTCAATTGTGGAAACCTTGTCCTGATCATATACAAAGCACGGGTTTTCCTTGTCCCTGACCTTTGTTATCCTGTATTTCCGGCCCGGTTCAAGGTTGAAGCACACGTTCTTTATCCTGCACTCAGCACAGCCTACAAGGGGTCCAACAAACCTGAACTCCAGACCCTCCTTTGCAAGATCGATTCCTATTAATGAAATTTTAGCCATGATGCCGACACCGGTTTCAGATGATGCCCGTAATTTCGAGAGCCTTTTCCGCAGCATTGGTACTTATGTCCTTTTCGCCCAGAATGGTGTATCTCTCGGGCCTTATCCTGTGGGCGGTTGATAACGCCTTAATCACCACAGTGTCAGGTATGTTATAATCTTTAGCCCGGATGGAAAGCCCCATGCGTGAATATGCATTGGCAAGGACCTGCCATTCCCCTCCGTGCAGAAACATTGAGACAACAGAACCCATGGCGCACTGCTCGCCGTGGATGGATGCACCGGGATTTGACATTTCAAGGGCATGCGCAAGCAGGTGTTCACTGCCGCTGGCCGGACGTGAGTTTCCTGCGATTGCCATGGCAGTACCGGAGGCCAGTATCTGTTTTGTCACAAGCCAGACTGATTCTTCCACTCCTTCCATTACCATGTGGCTCTTTTCAAGGAGTTCCCTTGCAGCATACTCAGAAATAGCTGCGGCACTTGAGCTGTACTCTTCACCGTGCAGCCTGTTGGCAAGTTTCCAGTCCAGGAGGGCAGTGAGGTTCGATATTACATCTGCGGCTCCGGCCCTGAGGTACCTGAATGGCGCCTTGGACAGTATATATGTATCAGCTATGATAGCTATTGGCATGGAAGCTTCCTGAGATACCGTGAGCTTCTCATTCCTGATGGAGGCACGAGGAGATGCGATACCATCATGACTCGGCGACGTTGGAACGCTTACGAACGGGACACCCATGTCGAAGGCGGATTTCTTGGCAAGGTCTATCTTTGTCCCGCCACCCACTCCAACAATAAGGCCTATGGAAAGTTCTTTGGCCTCCTCTTCAATGTTCTTGAGATTTAATATGTCAGCCTTGTCTGCCTTGATGACATGGACTGAATATCCAGAATCTGTTAAAAGCGTCTCTATTTCCCTGCCGGCCAGGTTATACGTGATATTGCCTGTAACAACCAGAATGGAACCGGCTCTCATGTACCTGCCAACCACTGGAACTATGTTCGGCAGAACGCCATGCCCCACATATACATCCCTGGGGAACTGCATGGTCTTGAATTTCTCGAATTCCATTTCGCATATCATCATGTACGTGGATATAAATCTTAACCTTGTGGGATTTAACGTTTGCCGTCTGTAGTTCAGATTTTCCAGCTAAAGATTCACTTATTGCCGAATCTGTATACGCCAACCGCCATACTGCTGTTGGAATATGAAGCATAGGAATCCCCGGTGATGGCTATCACTCCTGCAAGGACTCCATTGAACCCATCAATTTCCCGCTTTATTATATCCTCAAGGTTTTCAGTTCCAATCTGATGATATATGCTGTAGCAGAGGCTTCTCTTCATTATTTCCTCTCCAATGCCTGTTGCTACGACAGCCCCCTTATCACCAGCGAACAATCCTGCACCCGGTATGGGAGAATCTCCCACCCTGCCTCGCATCATGGGAGAAGACCCCCCTGTAGAGACTGCAGCGGCAAATTTTCCGGATACTCTCGCAACAGCACCAACAGTATCCTTGTTTTCTGGAATCCCGAAAATTCCAGCATATTTCATGTAAGACGCATATCTCTCGGGAATATCTTTTTCTGCACCGGATAAGATTTTCAGGGCCTTTCTGTAAAGCTCCTCAGTCCTGGGGGTCGACGGATCGTAATCCTCATATCCGATCCTTCTGGCAAATGCGACTGCACCGTCTCCTGAAAGCATTACATGGGGCGTTCTCTCCATTATTGCCCTTGCCACCAGTATGGGATTTTTCACTCTCTCAATATTCACAACTGAACCTATGGAGCCAGCCATCATCACTGCAGCATCCATCTGTATTGTTCCATCTATGCGCTTCACCGAACCGGTTCCAGCGTTGAAATCAGGATCGTCCTCCATCATCCTTACGGCTTCCACCACACTGTCCAGCGCCCCTGACTGCCTGAAGGACTCACGGGCATATCTTTCAAGCCGTGGATTATAGGACCGATCTGAGCCTGCACCTGAGTGGATAAGGAGAACATCTTCCATATGGGGTCATCCCGAGCTTTTATAGAATTTTTGCCAGCTCAAATTTGCCGGCTATGAGCAAAGAAAAGTCAATGCCTGCGGATCGTTCTTCGGTTCTCAGGACATGCCTGAACCTGATTGCCTTGGCACATATGCCTCTAAAGCGCAAATGAAGCTCGCAAGTGTTAAATAGATTTTTTATATGTGCGACAGCAGCCATCTATCCCATATAGGACAACAATTCCAGGATGGTTAAGGGCTCGTAGTCTAGCGGTATGATGTCTCCCTGACACGGAGGAGGTCACCGGTTCGAATCCGGTCGGGCCCA
>DAJC01000038.1:0-674 GCA_002498845.1 Thermoplasmatales archaeon UBA509
ATGACGTGATTGGTGTAGAAATAGGAGTACTTGTTCCGTTACTAAAACTCGGCATGTCCGCAAACATAGTAACTATCGGAACACCAATCATAATGAGTGAAAAAATTAAGGCTATTGTTTTCTTATTCATCAAGCAATCTCACTCCATTTTCGGAATAATATTTTTTCATATCTCTTCCATTTAATTGCGATGCTACTTTAAGTTCTTTCATTCCGTATTCAAAATCTTTCATTCTACAATCACTTCCATGTTTTCCATGCTTTCACTTTTCAATTTTGTTTCCTTCTTTTCTTATTATGTGCTTGCTGGTGATGCTGCGTGCGAATCCTTCTAATGCCGAGAGATACCTGTCTCTCCTGTCCTCTTCTACCTTCCTCTGTTCTTCCCTTGCATTCAATTTGATACCTCCATGTATATGCCGAGGCCAAGCACTGTTATCATCACCAGGATATAGATGCCTGTCCACATTGCTATGGCAGCATATGGGGTCAGGGGGGTGAAATGGGCTGTTATGGATCCCAGGAATACTGCAAGGCCCAGTGATCCGGTCACCAGTGCTCCCATGACGTAGAGGAGCATCATGATGCCAATGACAATGAGGCCGAGGCCGCTCCTCTCTTCTGTCATGATATGCCTCCTATGGTGAAGAGAGCCCCGATGGTGTGGTTCCAGA
>DAJC01000038.1:691-2587 GCA_002498845.1 Thermoplasmatales archaeon UBA509
CCGGTGGCTGCCTTTCCCACGAGTCCAAGAACGCCCTGGACAAGGGACCACACAAAATTGGCGATTCCTCCGATGAATGCCAATGCAGGGGCAAGAAATGATGAGAACAGTCCCGAGAATATCCTCCCTATCTGTGCCGGATAGAAAATGATCCCCAGGATGATAACTGCCCCAATAATGAATAGAAAAATGTAGGCGCCATCCTCGACATCTGTCAGGGAGGCGGCTTTTGGTATATTTTTGGCGAGGGACGTGATTATCACAGTCCCGAGATGGTTATTGCGAGGATCCTCTCCTGTTGATGGAATGCAAAGCTCATGTGGATCCTCGAAGGGGTCATGATGAACAGCGAACTGACCGCATGCCCTGCCCATTTGAAGAAGCTCGTAATCAGCGACGCCAGGCCGTTGAATGCTGCCGAGACCGGAGAGGTGAAGGAGCTTACGAGCCCCACACCTATCTGTGCCACCTGGCTTGTGTAGAGCCAGAATGCCAGACCGACAACGGCAATGATGGATACGCCTACCAGGAGCAGAATGTCATCTACATCCCAGCCTGCGTATCCCTCAGCATTGGTGACTTCCGTCTGCATGTCTTCTGTCATGGGTTACGCCTTCAGTTTCCCGGCTTTCATCTCCACGTGCCTTGGGTGCAGCTTGTACCTCTTCGTGTCAATGAGACCGTAGTATGCCATTGCTGTGAAGAACAGCACTGCAAGCCATCCGTAGATCATGGCTATGACGTTGCCGGAGGTCATGAAGTTATACACGATGCTGGCGAATGGCCAGAACATGTTGACTATGAGGCCGACAACCATCCCGATCAGGCCTATGCCCATTGTCCGGGTGTACTTCTGTCTCTCTGGCACCTCGGTAAAGGCATATGTAAACAGGCCGAAGAAGAAGAGCGATCCTATTGCTGCTCCCCAGCCTCCCAGTGGCGTCAGGTTGCCCAGGAATCCTTCGATTAATAGTATGCCGACAACACCTGCAAGACCTGCGATTGTGACTCCCATTTCCTTGCGGGTCTGGAAGACTGCCGCTCTGGATTCTTCTCCGCCATCGTATTCAGGGGATGCATAGTATGTCACCCATATTGCTATGATCAGTATGACCAGTGCGAACGCTGATATGTATGTCACAAGTGGATATTGCTGTCCAGATGTGTACTCGAAATACTGTGAAAATGTTATTGATGCACTGTTGTATACGCCGGTGGCATTCTTTGATTCATTCAAGTAGAAAGCATACTGGGACGTGCTTGCAAAGTTGGATGCCAGGTATGGCAGGATCTGCAGCTGCACTGAGTTCCCGAAGTAGGATGCCTGTTCGTCGAAAAGGCTCTGGTTCAGTGCGTAATCGGTTATTCCCTTATCTGCTATTGCATTGCTGCTCGTGGCATTGACCGGTTCACCGAAGTACATGTATGCGTCTGACAGGCTTCCGCTGAGGTCTGTGGTACTGAATGTTGTGTATGTGAACAGAAGGCCGTTCTGTAACAAGTGATACACTCCCTGGCTCACGTTCTTTGTCTGCACAATTATGAGTGAGATCTTCTCATTCAGCGGCGTCGCGAATGTTATGCTATTGGTTGTTTTATCCACGGTGAAAGATAGAGAATACCAGTGTGCCTGATGTCCTGAATCGTTCAGTGCCCAGACTGCGCTCGCCTCATTGGCTATTCCATATCCATCAAGGGTGTTAAGGCCCGTGCTGGATGGCCCTGTACTCGCATCAGCACTAAATATGTACGCTCCAAGAGCGACGCTGACGATAACGAGAAGGGCTATTGCTATTCCGTATATTCCTCTCAATTTTTTCATGTTGTTTCCGGAAACAGGCGGGAAAAGCATCCACCTTGCCTGGTAAAGCATCAGGAGCTGATCCCGGAAATTCC
>DAJC01000038.1:2722-5090 GCA_002498845.1 Thermoplasmatales archaeon UBA509
GAGAATACTTTCGGATATTGGTTTCAGTGGATTCACAGGGCACATGGCGGAGGTGGATGGCGATCGTGTATGGTGAGATATCCTCCCCGTAGATTCTCTCTATGGTGCGGCTTATGGACCTGGCGGAGAGGTGCATCTGGTATTTCGTGAGGATATGCAGGATCATCACGTCCGTTGGATCATTTGCCTGGATGTCCTGCTGGGCTATGTTTTCGATCTCTATACTGCATCACCACCCACTGCTGCCATTAATGCTCCCTGCCGGCTAAGTAGGAGGTTAAACAACAATTTCAATTCGAATCCATCTTTCAATTTCAATGGTTTTGGTTCCAGTGGGAAGTCGAAACAGCGCCATTCTTTCCTTGCGAATCTTATGACGTAATAAATTTCCAGCCATGGGAATTTTTCATGTTTTTCTTTAAGCGCTTTCCACTGCTGCTCCCCCTTTCCTGAATGAGATCTAAACGAAAACGACTTCTCCTTGGGATCCTTGACCTCGATTATGACGTTTGGTGGAACTATGATGTCCCCTGGTCTTGATGGAGACCCGTGCTCACACTCAATCCCATATTCCAGGAGCATTTTTAATAAAAGGCCTTCAGCTGCGGTTCCCTTAGATGTCATTTCAGGGCCTCCTCTTTCTTTTCTTTTCCACTTATCTCTTCCATGTCTTTCCCCTCCTATATGGCCTTCCTTGAGGAAACTTGCCATCCTTGAATCTCCTGTTCTTCTTCCATTTAATTTTCTGATTGGTCTGTTCAGGATCTGGAAACAGGTCGTACGCCTTGACTTCTATATTGTTTCCGTTATGTATTCTGTGAGTCATAATTTCTCTTCCCTCCTGAATGAAGAAATTGGGATGACCATGAAGAATGTACCAATCTGGAGAACCATGGTTTCCATCGGTTCAAAATTCTTATTATCTGGCATCAGAACTCAGCCTCCATTTTCCCACAACCATCCCATCCGTGAACAGGACAGAAATATGCATCGTGTTCTTCGTTCCATTTCATTGGCTTGTCGCACTTAGGGCAGATTCCCTTCTCAACACACTCAGGACATACATCTTCCATATACATGGACCAGTTCAGTCCACTTCCCAATGGGGATTGGTTTTCATAGTATCCTATGCCACCGCTTCCGTTACACTTTTTACAAGTCATCAAAATTCCTCCAGTGTTGACATTTTACCTGGACTCTTGCCCCCTCCTGCGGGAATCTGGGCGTGCCGGATCGCATTCAAGGACATCGTCGAGGGCTTCCTCGAACTGCGAAAGCGTGATCTCTTTCCTGTGTAGCCTTTCTTGGAGTTCCCTTACCTTTTTAATCTTATCCATCAATTTTCCATCCCTCCGATAGTTTGTGCCTGTATGTTCGTTCTTTTTTTTCCCTCAGGAAATGGCCCGATTTGGCCAGCGCTCCCATTATCTCTTGGATGGTATTCCAGCCTTTTTGCTTCCCTTCTGGCATTCCAAAAATTTAATGCCCTTCTGGGAAATATCCTTGTGAGTCCTGACAACTCACTTATTTTTTTATGTTCCATTTCAAAGAACCTCCTTAGTAAAACTCAAAAATCTCTCCCAGCCCTGTGGCATGATACGAACCTGTCCGTGTGCAATGAGATCAAAATCGCTTCCTGTAACTGTATCATGCCAGCAGCCGTTGGAGATAGCGTCGGACGTAACCGAATATTTCCGACACTCGTTTGACGTTCCCATTAGCAGACCAGAAGCGGTGAGCCTCCCTGGAAACTTCAGACATATTCATCAAAATAGGAACAGCGAAGAAGTATATAAGTATTCGCATATCCTATAATAGCGAAGATGAAAATTCAAATAAACCTCCACCAATACCCGCATCCCCATCTATTCCTTTCATTGTGGTCCAGTCGATTGGCATAGTCGATCACTTTCTGTGGTTTTCCGAATATTTCCTCCCTATGATTGACCTTGCCAATCTTGCCATATCAGGCTCACAATATTCGCATCCTTCATCTTCACGGCAACCGCATTTGTCCTGGATTATCATGCAGTCCCTACATGAGTACATGGATGCCGTCTGATCAGGGAATCGCTCATGAAAATCGCAGAGCTGACTCCGAAATATATTCCACGCCTGTGCCTGTTTCTTTGTTATTATCATTTCAGGGCCTCCTTAACTGATACGAATTCCTGACATTCACAACGTTCCTCGAAGGTCTTTCCGGGCTTCCATCCGTGGCAGCGGCTTTTATTTTTCCATTTCCTTTTGAAATCATGCAGTTCACTGTCATGAAAACAGCGCTGGCAGTAGAACCTGTCCCCTATTCTTTCCTCATGTTTTGATAATTTTTCGAGACTCATTTCATCACGATCTCCAGTCGCAAGGA
>DAJC01000035.1 GCA_002498845.1 Thermoplasmatales archaeon UBA509
AATAATTTTGTCCCAAAACCCATTATCTAATGTAGATTCAAGATAATTAATGTCTCTGCACTCATTTACACGTTGAAATCAGTTACCCCCTTCCTTTACCCTTATTTACCGTTTCACTGTGATAATGAAATGTGTCCAATGAGTCAGTAAGACACACCGTAGGGTATGCCACGGGGTCAGCAAGAGGCCAGGACTTTATATCCAAGGTTGAGAGGGTCCAGAGATACATTTCAGATAGTGGCCCTTCCGGTGATCTCTTTCCCGATCACCGTGCTTATATTTATTTCAACATTAATATATCACAGAAATCTAAACCTGAGTATTTAGAGAAAGCCTGCAAAAATGGATTTTGATTTACACTGTTTTGGACTTTTATAGGTATGCAGGGGATGGGATTTGAACCCACGTATCCCTACGGAACCAGACCCTCAATCTGGCGCCTTTGACCAATCTCGACAACCCCTGCCTGGAGTTAGGCGATTGAGTCAGACAATATTTATTTTTGCCTTTCTGGTAGCCTTATGGAATAATGCCTGAAAAGCAGCATGCCAATAATGACAGCATAAAATGCCATTGGTCTCAATCTTAAAGCATATCTCCAGTTCTGGTGTAATTTGACGTCCAAGACAGAATAATCAGCAGGTCACATTGGTATGTCACCGGCAAAGAAGTTAATATACACTTTATCATGTTTCAGAAAGTTGAGCGATATGCCTGTAAATGACAGTATGGTGAAAGTCCTGGGAAAGCATGCACTGGATTTTGTGAAGATGGATAATTGTACATGGACTAGCAGAGGTGAAAAAAATGAGTAAAGAGATCGGAAAGGCATATATTGTGGACGCCATCAGGACGCCAATCGGGAAGAGAAATGGATCACTGAAGGAAATCCACCCGGTGGATCTTCTTGGGAATCTGCTGAAGGGAGAGGTGAAAAGGATTGGCGTACTTCCGGAGTCGTACGATGACTTTATTGTGGGATGCGTCACGCAGGCCGGCGATCAGGGCTTCAACATTGCAAGAAACGCGTGGCTCTCTGCAGGATTGCCAGAATCCGTGCCAGGAACCACCATAGACAGACAGTGCGGATCCAGTCTTCAGGCAGTCTCATTCGCTGCTCAGGCAGTGATTTCAAGAACTGAAGACCTCATAATGGCTGGAGGCGTAGAATCAATGTCACGTGTTCCAATGGGGAGCACTATTAACAGCACCGGAAATCCAATAACACTTGGTCTAGCAATGCGATACGGACTGGATAAGGAATGGTTCAGCCAGGCTTATGGAGCAGAACTTATTGCAAAGAAGTATGGATTCCACCGAGATGAGCTGGATGAATTCAGTTACATGAGCCACGTCAAGGCTGCTGCCTCCAGGGACATGATTGCGCAGGAACTCATGCCGGTGCAGGCAGACGTCACGGGCGATGGCGAGATTGTCACAATTCTTGATCATGATGAAGGTGTCAGGGTCAATCCGGACCTGGAAAAGATGAAATCCCTTCCCCCGGCATTCCGTGGCCTGACGCTAATAACTGCAGGGAACTCCAGCCAGATTTCAGATGGCGCAAGCATCTCAGCCATTGCGTCGGAGGAAGCTGTGGAGAAATACAACCTGAAGCCCCGTGCGGAGATCTTGTCCATGGGGGCAGTTGGTGTTGATCCTGTCACAATGCTAACAGGGCCGATTCCTGTGACAAAGAAAGTGCTTTCAAGGTCAGGATTGGATATATCAGAAATTGACCTGTTCGAGGTCAACGAGGCATTTGCGCCTGTTGTTATGGCCTGGCAGGAGGAATTCGATGTTCCACTGGACCGTCTGAATGTACTGGGTGGGGCAATTGCTATGGGTCATCCCCTTGGTGCAACAGGCACAAGGGTGCTCTCAACAATGATCAATGCGCTGGAAATAAAAAACAAAAGAACCGGTTTGATTGCCATATGTGAGGGTGGAGGGATGGCAAACGGGATGGTTGTAAAAAGATTGTGAGCCAGAAAATGTGATTACTTGTCACATTTTCCGGTGGGGCAGGCAGGGTCAAAGGTTGCCTCAAGCTTCAGGTATTTGTCAGGCACCTTTGTCATGAGTTCTATGGTCTGCTTCTCTGCCTCAGGCTTCTTGGGATCAGGCTTCCTGGCTTTCTTTGCAGCCTGCGTTCCGGAGTAGAGAACCTGCTCCGTCTTGCTCCTGTCCCTGTATACCGTTATTCCCTTGCAGTGAAGTTCGTGTGCCATCAGGTAAGCCTTGGCGATGTCCTCTGGCGTGGCCGTGGACGGCAGGTTTATGGTCTTTGAAACGCCTGAATCGCAGTATCTCTGGAATGTTGCCTGCATGAGCACATGCCATTCCGGGTCTATCTCATGTGCCGTGACGAACACTCTCTTGATGTCATCGGGAAGGGCAATATTGTGGAGATTTCCCGTGACTGCAACCTCATGCATGAGATCCTCGGAATACAGGTTCCTGTCCTTGAGCATCTGCTCAAATATTGGATTCACCTCCATGAGCTCCTGGCCGTTAAGGACATGCCTGACAAAGGCAATTGCGAACAGCGGCTCAATGGAAGAGGAACAGTTTGCAATTATGGAGATTGTGCCAGTTGGCGCAATGGTTGTTGTGGTGGAGTTCCTCATGGTGATTCCCTCCTTTTCATGCGTGGAACCGTACCAGCCAGGGAAAACCCCGCGTTCCTCAGCCAGGTCGTGGGATTCGGCATGGGATTCTTTCTCAAGGAAGCTCATGACTCTTTCACCCATCTCCAGGCCATCACCGCTGTTGTATGGTATTCCAAGCAGAGCAAGCAGGTCTGCGAATCCCATGTATCCCAATCCTATCTTCCTGGTAGTCCTAGCCATCTTCTCTATTTTTTCAACAGGGAACTTATTGGCGTCAATGACATCATCAAGGAATTTTGTTGAAATCCTTATAACCTCCCTCAAATGATCCCAGTCCACAGAACCATCCTTCACGAACTTTCCAAGATTTATGGAACCAAGGTTGCACGGTTCATAGGGCATGAGCGGCTGTTCCCCACATGGATTGGTTGCCTCAATGTCGGCTATGTGCCTTACCGGGTTCTTCCTGTTTATCTCATCCAGGAATATCAATCCGGGGTCTGCCGTCTGCCATGCCTTGTTTATTATGGTGTCCCACATGCTCCTGGCCTTGATGCGGCTCACTATTTTTCCGCTCCTGGGGCTCCTGAGGTCCACATACTCATCAGCGTCAAGTTTCTCAAAGAACTCATCGGTCATGCCCACAGATATGTTGAAATTGCTCAGTATGGTGTTTTCAGAGTCCTTGCTCATTATGAACTCCATTATATCGGGGTGGTCGTATCTGAGTATACCCATGTTCGCACCTCTTCTCTTGCCACCCTGCTTTATCACATCCGTGGTTGTGTCGAATATCTTCATGAACGACACAGGACCGGATGCAACCCCCTTGGTTGATCCAACAAGATCGTCCTTCTCCCTGAGCCGTGAGAATGAGAAACCTGTACCTCCGCCAGATTTGTGTATCATCGCCTGGTACTTCAGGGCATCAAAAATCTCCTCTATGCTGTCACCAACAGGGAGAACGAAGCAGGCTGAAAGCTGTCCAAGCCTTGCCCCGGCATTCATCAGGGTGGGTGAATTTGGAACGAATTCCAGCCTTGTCATGACGTTGTAGTACTGATCAATTATCTCCGGGGTGGAAGTAGGCTTTGTCTGAACAAACTCCATGAATTCCTGGAATGTGCCTGAGATCTGTCCCTCCTGGCTGAGGTGGCCAAACGCCCTCTCAAGCACCTCCATCTGCGTGGTTGCCAGGCTTCCTATAATCCTGCCGTTCTTGGGGAGTTTTCCTGTCTTCTGGAACGTCCTGTAATCATAAAGGAGATTCACTATGCCAACATGGTTAGCCACACGCCTGAACATCTGGCTCGGAGTCTCAACGATCTTCCCATCCTCATCCTTGAGCAGATACCTTGCCTCAAGGGTCTTAACTGCATTTATTGAGAGCTTAAGGTCATCCTTTACACCAATTCTTTCCTTTTCCTCCCTTATTGTCCTTCTCTTTTCCCTGTAAAGAATATAGGCCTTTGCGACATCGTTATAGCGGTTGCCCTTCTTGGAGGAAGCCATCAGGACCTGTTCCACCTTGTCCTGGATCTGCTCGACTGTGGGTCTCAGTGTCTCCTTCTCAACTTCCCTGACAACTTTATCAGCAACCTCGTCAGCTTCCTTCATGGAACCTGCTTTCACTGAGAGCATGGCCTTATAGATCGCCCTTGAAATCTTTGTAACGTCAAAGTCGACCTCTGTACCGTCTCTTTTGACTATTCTCTTTATCTTATACTCATGCTCTGAAATCATTTCTCCAACTCCTATTGCGGGTAACGTTATCATTCCGTTGCAGTACCTAAAGTCTTTGTTTATCTTTCCTTCACCAGGTCGGAAAACAATCAGGTATACAACCTGATAACCAAGCTTATACCAGGTTGGATCATATTAAGCTTTTTGTCCACAAACTGGTGTATTGCAAATCTATTGACACAGTACGCACCTGGCGTTAAATGTCAATGAAAGTGGCTATCCAGGAAGATTCTACGCTTATGTTCAGTCAAAGAACCCCATATATTCTGAACAATGATGCAACAACCAATCAAAAGGGGAGTTCAAACATTAATATTGGAGTTAGCGATGGGAAGCCATGAGCCTTGTTGAGTGCGTCCCAAACTTCAGCGAAGGGCGCGACAGGAAGATTGTTGATGAAATAGTGGCGGCGA
>DAJC01000050.1 GCA_002498845.1 Thermoplasmatales archaeon UBA509
CTCACAGTCCCATAGTTTGCTGTTCTTTCCCGGTTCCGAATAGCGGAGCACCTGTATTTAATTTGAGGAGTATATACAGAACTTCATATTGCCATTATACAAAGCTAATCCATGAAATCGCAAACCAAATATGACGCCGCGGGAGAGATTCGAACTCCCGATCCACAAGGGAACCAGATCTCAAGTCTGGCGCCGTACCACTGGGCCACCGCGGCAAAGAAAAAAGTCAGTGGAAATTTGTGGAGACTACCTTCTGAGCCTGCCGTTTGATCTTATGGATGGCCTGCTTTTGGAACTTCCGCTTCTACCTGTCCTCAGGCCTCTTCCCTTGTATCCAGCCGAGGTAAGGCCTCTGTAGACTCTTCCCCTGTTCTGCGGTTCAGCAATCCAGGAAATAGAACTGTCCGTAACAATCTCCGGATGTGACCGGTCAACCATTATGACCTCATAATACTTGTAGAGTCCATCCTCTCCAACATAATATGAATTGAGAACTTCCATGTTGGGATATCTGTCAGCAGTTCTCTCCTCTGCAATCCACTGGATACTCTTCTTGGGGGTGAGTTTATTGTAGCCCATCCTTCTGGGCCTTCTTCCTCCCATGATCTTGGGCTTGTTCCTTCCTCCTCTTCTCACTCTGGCCCTGACAACGATGAAACCGCCCTTGGCCTTATAGCCAAGTGCTCTTGCCCTGTCAAGCCTTGTGGGTCTCTCTACCCTTTCAATTGAAGAACCGCTTCTCCAGGCGATCATTCTCTCTTTCTGCAACCCGTAGATCTCAGATTTCTTGAGATCCTTCCAGGCATCCCTGACCATGCTGTATGTACTTTGAACATCTGGCATCTAAATCTTACCTCTAATTCTCGTGAATGAAGCTGTAGAGTATAAGTCTATAAATATGTTATTGGCTTGGCAATAGTTCATGAATGTCTGGAGTCTCGACACTTAAATTAACAACTCCGCCATAAGCCTCTGTTGAAAGGAAACCCATTGAGAAAGCGATATGTTCTTGTAAGGATCGGCAACCTCCAGAAGAGGGTCTCTTTCATTGACAGGGAGCTGTACCGCCTGTTCCGCGCTAAGAGGAAATATATGGAAGGGAATTACGCAATTTATCTCACTGATCAGTTCACGATGGGCCCTTTTGTTTCCTATTTCAACCAGAAAATCAATGAGGCCGAAACCCTCTATGTGAGCGGAACCATAAGGAAATGCAGGAAAGTTATTTCCAGGCTTCCTGCTGAATCGACGGGACCTGCAGAGAAATCAGCCTTTCTTGAGAACAGATAATTCCTTCTCGCTCAGGTTGAGCTGTTTTTCAAGCATCGCCGAAAATTCCTTTCGTTTGAGCATTTCACCATAGAACCATAAATTTCCGGAAATCCTCATTCTTCCGCTATGTGTGAATCTTGCAAGCTTTGCTGTGGCAAACTTCCTCCCTTCCCTGCTTTCCCTCAGCCTGGACATTTTCATTATGTATGACGGGAACTCATACTTCACATATTTCTCATTGCGGTGCACTATTCCGGTTGAAACGCCTGCGGCTATCTCCTCCGCATATCCCTTGTATGCATAGTGCTGCTTCTTTATGACCCTTCCCACAAATACGTCTGCAATGGAGAGAATATCATATGCATGGTCAAGGTCCGCTGCATCCTTTGCCTCCATGGGAAGATTTTTGTCAAGCCACATAAGATAGTCTTCCGTTGTGAAGTCTTTGTCCATGAGGTCCCTTAGGATACCCTCATAGTCACCCTCCTTGAAGGTTGCGTGCATGACGTCGTATATGCCGGAGGGAGCATCCCTGATTGAAGGCTGGCCAACAGCCTCAGGGTCATCCCTGTATGCCATCATGCTCACAGCATCGTTTATGATTGCCCTGAGATCATCTCGGTTTCGTTCTATCAGTGCGTCCACTATCTCAGGCCGAAACTGCAGCCCCTCGCTCTGGGCGATGAAAATGAGCCTCTCGGTCAGTTTGTGCCGGAAGCTCCTGAAATCGAGATCGTTCTTCTTCCTGAACTGCCTGAACTCTATGGCAAGACAGTTGTTTATGATCTCCTTGGCTGCATTTTTGCGCCTGAATCCGTAGAAATCATTCATGGTCAGGATTATAGGATTCCTGGTGCTCCTGATAACCCTGGCAAGCTCTGTTATCCCTCCGGAATCCCCGCCGGTCTCCCTGCTCCTGCCCTCGAATATGTTGTCAGCCTCGTCAATGAGGATTATCTTGTTGAACCCTGCCGCATGATCTGCCATAAGGGTGAGATCTGAATACTGTGATCCCATCATGGCCACCCTCTTCATGGCATCGGAATTTCTCGTTTCCGAGGCATTCATCTCAATTAATGGAACACCTGATTCTTTTGCCAGGGCAAGGGCCGTGGTGGTTTTTCCGGATCCCGGGGGGCCATAAAGTATCAGCCCCTTCTTTGTGGGGGTCCCCTCATTCCACAGTTTCAGCCAGTTCCTGATATCAGCAAGTATCCTCTGGCTGATGATGAGATCCGATACTGATTCAGCCCTGTATTTCTCTGCTATGTTCATTCTATGACACTCTCAGGCCAGGTGGCGATTCTCTGTCGGTGGTCAGCAGGGACAGGAAATCATCCTTCTCCACCGCCAGGAGCATGCCCTGGCTTTCCAGGCCCATGAATGTGGCCTTCTTCAGGTTAGTGACCACAACTATGGTTTTTCCAACCATTTCCTCCGGGCTGTAAAACTCAGATATGCTGGATATGATCTGCCTCTTCTCCTCCCCAAGATCCACAACAATCCTGAGAAGGCTCCTGGAGCGTGGCACCTTCTCGCACTCAACAACCTTGCCGGTCCGGAACTCTATCTTCCTGAAATCTTCTATGCCGATCTCCTCGCTCACCCGGTTCACCTACTCCTTGAAGAACTCCTTTCCAAGGCTTTCCCTGGCTATGATCATCTTCATTATTTCCCGTGATCCTTCAGCAAGCATGAAGGACCTGACGCCCCTCAGGGCAAGCTCCTGCGGATTGTATTTTGTGTAGCCATATGCTCCATGCCACTGGAGTGCATCGTTGATGGCATCGAAAGACCATATGGTGGCCAGCAGCTTAGCCGTGGCAACTTCCCGGCTCACCTCGAATCTTGTGAATTTTTTGTATTTCTGCTCCTGGTCATACATCCACAGTGCCTTGAAACCAAGGGTCCTGGCAGCCTCCATCCTCGCCATGTGGTCGGCGAGCTGGAACTGGAGACCCTGATATTTGCCGATGGGCTGGCCGAAAGCCTTTCTTGTCTTCATGTATTCAATCCCATTGTTCAGGCATGTCATTGCTGTGGAGACGGACATCACTGCAATCAGGGACCTTGCGAACTCGAACCCCTCGTGGACGATCTTGAATCCCTGGTTCACCTTTCCAAGGATAAACTTCTCGTTGATCCTGTAATCCCTGAAATTCAAGGCTCCCCATGTTGATCCCTCCCTTCCCATTTCCTCAAGGTTGGTGATTTCGATATGATCCTTGCTGTCAGGTGTGTAGAAAAGCGTCACTCCTGAGGTGCCCTTATCCGGGGCGGTCTTTGCAACTGTGACATACCCTCCGCCCATGTCCCTGACATCCCTCACCAGGCTGATAAATGACTTTTCTCCATTGATTATGTAGTCGCTGCCGGATCTTGTAGCAGTTGTTGTCATTGACCCAATGTCGGATCCAAAATTGGGCTCCGTGGATGCTATTGCTGTTATGATTTCACCCTTTGCCATCTTTGGCAGGAACTCCTGGGCAACATCGCTGCCAGAATATTTTGATACAAGGTAAGACCACGCATTGTGGACGAGAAACATCACGGGAATGGACATTGTGGGATCAGCTGCAGCAATCTCTTCAGCAACTATACCTGTGGTAACGGCATCTGCACCCATCCCACCGTACTTTTCCGGGACGGTCATGCCCAGAACACCCAGCTTTTTCATTCCAGATATGATTTCCTGTGGGATCCTGCGCTTTGCCACCATTTCCTGAATGCGCGGCGCAATTTCTTTCTGGGCAAACTGCCTTGCCGAACTCCTGATTATATCCTGCTCCTCAGTGAAGTTAAAGTCCATATTATTACCATCTGACTATGTCTTTGCAATATAAGTTAATTATTGAATCATTCCCAGCGGGAAATATGCATGGGGAAGGAAAATAAACGCAGGAAGCCACGGGGGTGCTACATGATTGCACTGGAATGTTCCCGAATGAGTATATTCATCCCGCAGACCATATCGGATCAGGAGGCGGAAATGACCGCCTGTGCCGGCATCATTCGCATGAACAGAAATATAGGGAAACTCCAGGTAAAGTTAGCCACATCCGGTCTATCAGATTGCTGAAAAATCTATTTTTGCCCTGGACGGATCTTTTGCCAGAAGCGTGACCCTGCTATCCCTTCTCTCACCGGCAAATTCGTATCCCAGCATTGATCCAAGAGCCCTGCTGAATTCCACCACATAATCATGGGAAGGCATATTCTCAATTCCTAGCCGGGTAATGGACTGTCCCACATGTACATAGCCCTTTGACTCGATGAAGTCCGGGCTGGCTATGCTGTCAAGCTTCGCGTATTCTTCCAGGTACGGCATATTGACATCCTTAACCAGGGTGTGCCTTATGACCTTCCTGGTATCAAGCGAAGGCAGTAGCTCCAGCGTTCTGAGGAAGTTTTCCCATGCATTGCCGATGGCCGGATTCAGCACGTCGTGAAAAATCTGCTTTGTGGGGCCGGCAGTGGTGACGTAAAGCTGGGTGGGCAGAGGGTCAAGTTTCTCCAGGACCATGGGAAGAGTGCCGTTTGTTACAAGGAATGTGGAAATCCCTCTCTTTCTGGCGAGAGCTATGAATTCACCAAGCCTGGAGTAGAGTGTTGGCTCTCCGGTAAGGGAGATGGCAATGTGTTTTGGGTTGTCAGCTTCATTCCACTTCTCTTCAGTGACCTTTGGATTCCCCTTGAATCCGGTCAGAAGCTTCCTGTGTGCCTTTATTGATTCTTCCAGGATGAATTCAGGGTCATCCTCATCGGATATGTGCATGCTGTCAAATCCCTGGAATCTCCAGCAGAATGAGCAGTTCTCGGTGCAGGAGTTCAGGGCAGGTGTCATCTGCACGCACTGATGCGATTTTATTCCGTAGAAATCGCCCTTGTAGCATCCCCTGCCGCCGGTGATTTCGCTCTTTGTCCAGTGGCAGACCTTTACGGCTGAGTGTTTTCCCACAAGCCCATACTGCTGTTTCTTGTAAATTTGAGTGTAAGCGTTTTCCACGACGCAACAGATATAATTATTATATAATCTTTGTTAAACGACAGAGGATACTCATGGAATCAGAAAAATGAGAAAACTCAATGGGATATGTTAAATTTATAAAATGGAAAAATGGGTTTAATCGGAGTCTCCGCCTGGTCCGGGACCGCCGCTTGGTGGTGCTCCGCCCTTTGATCCTTTCGTGGCGATCACATCATCTATCCTGAGGATCATCACGGCGGCATCTGTGGCAGCCTCTATGGCCTGTTTGCCCACTCTGATTGGCTCTATAACGCCCACTTTCTCCATGTCCTCTACATTGCCGGTGAACACGTTGACTCCTGCTGTCTTGTTTCCCTTGGCGTGCTCATTCCTTATCTTTATGAGTATGTCTATGGCATCAAGCCCGGCGTTTTCTGAGAGAGCCCTGGGGATCTCCTCCATTGCATTGGCGAATTTCTCTATTGCAAGCTGCTGTCTCCCTCCAACCTTTGATGCATACTCCCTGAGCTTCAGGGCTATTTCTGAGGCAGCAGAGCCGCCTCCAGCAACATAAGCTCCGTCTTCAACAGCCGCAGCAACAACATGGAGTGAATCCGTTATTGATCTCTCTATTTCGTCAACAACATGCTCTGTGCCGCCTCTGACCAGTATGCTCACGGCCTTTGGATTCTTGCAGCCGGTCACGAATGTAAGGTAATCGTCTCCGATCTTCACCTGCTCAACCATTTCGGCGGCCCCCAGGTCCTGATCCGACAGTTCTTCGATTGAGGATACTATGGCGGCTCCGGTTGCCTTTGAGAGCTTCTCCACGTCGCTTTTCTTGACTCTCCTGACTGCATATATGCCTTCCTTGGAAAGGTAGTGCTGTGCAAGATCGTCTATTCCCTTCTGGGTGATGAGGACATTTGCACCGGATTTCTTGACCTTCTGCACCATATCCTTGAGCAGCCCCTCTTCCTGAGAAAGGAATTTCTGGATCATGGATGGATCGTCAATCCTTATGTTGGTGTCGAACTCTGGCTTCTTTATCTCAAGTGCAGCATCCAGTAGCGCGATCTTTGCATTCTTGACGAAGTTTGGCATTCCGGGGTGAACCTTCTCCTTGTCAACGATTATACCATAGATGAGCTGCGTGTCGTCAATGTCTCCACCCTGTTTCTTGACAACCTGTATGTTGTCGAAATCCACGGTGTAGTTATTGTCCCTCTTCTCTGCAACTGCCTTTATGGCATCCACGGATATGTCTGAAAGGAGATCCTTGCTTGATGAGGCACTCTTGCTGCTGAGTGATGTGCCTGCCATCTTCTTCAGGAGTTCCTTGTCGGTGAACTTCACTGGCTTGGATATGTCGTCCAGTATCTTCTTGGACTGGTCTGCTGCCATCCTGTATCCTGATGATATAACAGTGGGGTGCACATTCTGGTTAATAAGGCTCTCTGCTTCCTGCAGAAGTGCGCCAGCCACGATGACTGCGGTTGTGGTACCGTCGCCCACAAAGGAATCCTGTGTCTTGGAAACCTCAACCATCATCTTGGCTGCAGGATGCTCAACATCCATTTCCTTGAGTATGGTTACACCGTCATTGGTGATCACAATATCGCCAAGTGAATCCACCAGCATCTTGTCCATTCCCCTGGGGCCAAGGCTTGACCTTACCGCACTGGCGATGCTCTTTGCGGCGTCAATATTGTTCTTCATGGCGTCCTTGCCCGTCTCTCTTTTTGACCCTTCCTTTAATATGAATATTGGTTGTCCACCTATCATAATGACCTCAGACTAGTAAAAATAAACTTCTATATAACTATTTCCAATCCGGCCTCATGTCGGCGGCATTCCAACAGGCACGATGCCGGATTGCAATTACGCTATTTCACCTGGAACAGGATATGATTGAGTTGATGGTTCCACAAGCAGACTGCCATATCATATGAGAACAGGTTTTATGCATGCATGGCATTTCTCACCATGATTCAGGCAGAATCTGTGGAGATAGGCGGGAAAAGTTTTGAATTTATGCGAATGGCCATGGGCACTGCTCCGCTGCTGGTGCTGAAGGGAAGCCAAGGGTTTGTGATGTGCGGATACCTCAACCTTGAAGCTGCCAACAAGCTGGGTGATGTTGCAGTACGTGTTACGGGGGTTTCCGACCTCAGGTCCATGACCGAGAGCAAGGTAGCGGGCGTCTCTGAGAAAGCCTCAGCCATGGGCATAAGAGAGGGACAGAAGGTATCAGAAATCCTAGGGCTTCTGGCGTAAAGCCATGGATTCTGCTGTGGGCCTCATAATTCACCATAATTCCATCGTCATCGTTAAGAGGCAGCGAAGGGAAGGTGATCCATGGTCCGGAGACATAGCCTTCCCCGGTGGACATGTGAAGGAAGGGGAAACAGCCATTCAGGGTGTTCTCAGGGAGATCAGGGAAGAGGTGAGCCTCTCGTTTCAGCCGGATGACATCGTGATGGAATTGCCCCCTACCCACTCAATGCGGATGCCAGACATGCCTGTATATCCATTTGTCATAGCTGCAGTCAGCCTTGAGGGGCTCGCACCTGGCCCTGAGATATACAAGATCCGTGTTGTGGACATCGACGGCGGGCACAGGATAAAGCATCCTGTGAACGGGCAGGACGCACTTGACTTTGACGGGTGGATCATGTGGGGGCTCACATACAGGATATTCGCGCAGTTTCTTTCAGTCAAGGAAGATCTGGGAAAATCTCTGTGATCTTGTTCCGCTTTCCTCAAATGAGACCCTGATGACGAAGTCTGAGTACCTCATCATGGAACTCTGGACCTGTTCAATGGATCCAGGCCTGCATACTGCAAGTACAAATCCCTCGCCGCCGCCGCCCATGAGTTTTGCTGCTTCAGCCCCATTTGACAGGGCCTCGTTTATTATGCGGTCTA
The DNA here is from genome assembly GCA_002498845.1 of Thermoplasmatales archaeon UBA509. GTDB lineage: Archaea > Thermoplasmatota > Thermoplasmata > Thermoplasmatales > Thermoplasmataceae > UBA509. Next base: position 8,168 of record DAJC01000050.1, read on the forward strand.
TCTTGCTGTTGCTCACATTACGGCCCAGGTTCCTCTTGAGTTCCCAGCCCCTGTTGATTCCACTGAGAAACCCGCCCATGTCGCCACTCAGGGCGCAGCTGTACATCTCATGGGTGAGGGCCTTCATTTCCCTGAGATTGCTCACAACCTGGCTGTTACCTGCAGCTGACTGGTCCACCTGATCCCTGAGATATGCCGAACTCTCCCGCGTCTTTCCAGTATAGATCAGAAGCGTTCTGCCCTCAAGTTCTCTCCAGAATGCCTGATTCTGATTCAATGGATGGTTTATTTCTGTCCCGCCGGCAAATTCCATGAACTTGAATCCTCCCACAGCAATGGCAAAGGGGTCCTGCTTCCCCAGGGTGATGCCGAAGTAATTCTTCTCTATGCTGAAAGCCTCCCTGGCAATTTCCCATGGGTCTCTGGACTCATTTCTGTGCATGTGTATCAACGACAGAACAGCGGTGGTGAGTGCGCTTGACGACCCAAGGCCAGAGCCGGGTGGAACGCCGCTGTTTATGCTGATCCGTCCCCGATCGATGCCATAGTTCCTGAAAAGTCCCGCCATTTTGTGAAGGACATCCCCGTTATCATTTTCTCCCACTATCATGACGCTCTTGAGGAAGTCCCGAGACGATATCTCAAGTTCATATTCATCCGGAGTGTAAATGACGGTGACACCCCGATCTATGGTTGTGTTGATAACGGACCCGCCGTAAGCATCACAGAACGGGTTGATGTCAGTTCCGCCGCCAGCAAAGCTGATCCTGAATGGGCTGTATGATACCAGTTTAGTCCCCTGTGTCAATGCAGGAGATAATGGGCGATCCATAGTTTAATATTTCCGGCAAAGGCGACGTAAAGAGGGAAAACCCTGACAGATCATGCTGACGGCATAAATGGCTGAAAGAAGCAGATATTTATACATCAGTTCAATGGCAAAACATGAACAAGAATGCTAGCTATTGGCACCAGGTACCGGTCGGTCCCGAACCACCCGAGCACCTGAACGTAATCATCGAGACCCCCCGGGGGAGCAGGAACAAATACGAGATGTCCAAGGAATTTGCGGGAGTGGTCCTGGATCGTGTTCTGCACTCATCGGTGGTGTATCCTGTTGAGTACGGCGCAATACCGCAGACACTTTATGATGACGGTGACCCCCTGGATGCAATGGTACTCCTGAAGGACCCAACATATCCCGGCATTGTCCTGAAGGCAAGGCCCGTTGGTGTCATGAAGATGATTGACCAGGGCGATCTGGACAACAAGATACTCATGGTAGCGGAAGGCGACCCTCTCTATCGTGGGGTGAACACACTGAAGGATCTTCCGGAGCATCTCCTGAAGGAAATAGCGAATTTCTTCCAGACATACAAGATACTTGAGAACAAGAAGACAGAAGTTTCAGGATGGGAAGGCAAGGAGTTTGCAGTCAGGGAAATCCAGAGATCCATGGAAGCGTACAGAAAGAAGTATGAATAATGGCAGATGATGTGACAATCCCGGTGGGGAAAGGCAGGATCATCATAAGCCGTTCCCTTATGTCCGTGGCCACTGCAGGCAATTACATAATCCTTGAGGCGAAATCACGCCCCGGCCCCTGCAATGACAGGGACTGCCAGCCTATTTTCTATCCAGAGGTAAGGATCAGCCAGGTTCCTGATGATTCCCACCGCCTGTTTGCCGGCGAGGGATACATGCTTGCACTGGACGGCGCTGTGTTCAACGCCATAGACAGGGACCGGCAGACGGTGACTGTTAAGAAATCCATGACGGGGAAGCCTTCGGTTCACGGGCTCAGCCTCTGATTTCATGGCTGCCATGCCGCACCATACTTGCCGAGATTTTTATATGTCACTGTTCTAGCCCCATACGGCTAATGGACGCATTTCCGGAGCATTTCTATTCAGCAACAGGGAGCTTTGGGCAGTAAGCATAGCCTCGGGCATACGTTCCATCGGGTTCGGGGCAACATGGCCCTTCATGGCCCTCTTCTTCCAGCTGGATCTGCACATCCCGGTTTATGAAGTTGGCATAATATTCACCCTGCTTTCAGTGGGGTCCATAGTCTTCAGTCTTGTTGGCGGAGCACTGGCAGATTCGCTGGGCAGGAAGAAGACGCTGCTCCTGGGCAGTGGGGCCGGATCAGCACTTTATTTCGCCATCGCCATTGGAATCCTCATCAGGCTGCCAATACCCACCATCATTGCCATGTTTGTCCTGACATCCTTCGGAGGAGCACTTGTGTTTCCGTCAGCTGGGGCCCTCATAGCGGACGTGACCTCAATTGCAGACAGGTCAAGGGGATATGTTGTATACAGGATAATGGCAAACCTGGGGTGGGCAATCGGACCGCTCACAGGGTCGCTCATATTCAACTTCGGAATATTCTGGATATTCCTGCTTGTGGCGGTATCAAGCCTCATACAGGGCATAGTGGTTCTCTTCTTTGTCAGGGAGAGGGGAACTTTCAGGAAAAGGGAAAAGGGATCGGGAAGGATACAGATGATCAGCTTTGACAGGTTCCTGCTGGTATTTTCCGCTGGAACGTTCCTGGTCACACTGGTATCGTCGCAGTTTTCCGTGACACTGCCTCTTTATGCAGGAGTCAGGGCTGCCGTTCCCACAGACCTCATAGGCTACATATATGCTGTGAATGGCGTTGTGGTTGTGGTTGGGCAGTACCCCATAACAAATTTCATGAAGAGGTACCCCGACATCGTTTCCATGATTGCAGGCGCCCTGGCATATACTGTGGGGTACCTGCTTGTTGGATTTTCCACCACGCTTCCTCAGTTCATGGGAGACATGGTCATCATCACCATCGGTGAAAATCTCACGTCGCCAATAATGAACACGGTTGTGTCAAGAATTGCGCCCGAAGGGAAGGTGGCAAGATACATGGGATTCCTTGGAATGGTGAATTCCACAGGCAGGGCACTGGGACCCAGTGTAGGTGCATTCTTCATAGCCATATACGCCTACAACGGCCTGAGGATATGGTCATCGGTAGGAGCCTTCGGACTCCTTTCCATCGTTGCATTTGCGGCATTCGCAAGGATGCTTTCCCGTTCATTCACAGCAGGTTCAGCGAAGGTCGAAGGAGATCAGTAGCCCCCAAAGGCAATTGAAAGGATGACTCCTGCCAGGAAAATGAAGCCTATGAAAGTGTTTGAGTTCCTGAAGGATACCTTGATGCTCCGGGGGTCATCAGGCTTCACAATGTAGTGCTGGTATATTATGAGGCCAAGGATGGGTATGAGGGCAATGTCATAGAATACTGACCTCATGTAGAGTGCCAGTGTCAGGAAGAATGCAAAGGTAACCCCATGGATTATATCGGATAATATTAGCCCCTTCCGGATGCCGAAATCCGTCATAACCGTCCTGAGGCCGAAAACCTTGTCGGTGTCAACATCAGGGATTGTGTATATCATATCAAAGCCGGCTATCCATAGGGATGATCCTGCAAATATGAGATAGAGCGGTAGTGTTGACGGGAATGCCGGAACGATGGCAAGATATCCTGCAAGCACGCCCACACCTATGGTGAGCCCCATGTAGATGTGCCTCCATGGAGTGATCCTCTTGAGAAGCGGGTCCGTTATGAACAGCACAAGGACAATGGGAGAGAGCATGAGGACAAAGGTGTTGAGGAAATACGCTGAAAGTTCAAAGATAATGCCAAATACCATGGTTAAAATGATGGCCTTCCGCACGCTGAGCTTTCCAGATACCAGGAGCCAGTCCTTCTTCCTGGGATTTATCCTGTCATACCTTACTCCCTCTATCCTGTTCACGGACATTGCAGTTGCTCTGGCGCTAGTGGTGGCCACCAGTATGAGCAGCAGCTTCACGTAGTTATAGGAGCCATGGGATGCAAGAACTGCACCGCTGAAAACAAACGGCAGATCGAATACAGTGTGCTCAAGCTTGATGTAGTCAACGATGTCCCTGGCATTCATAGGCCCAGCGCGCCCCATTTCTTCTTCACGGATTCCACCACTTCTGGCGGCATCTGCATGGTTTCAGGCCACCTTCTCATATACCCTTCCGAGGCGCCTTTCCTTGTGGCGTCAATTCCCATCTTTGAGCCATAGTTGAATATGGGGGAAGCGTGATCAAGGCTGTCGGTCACTGTCCCCTTCACAGTGAAGACATCCCTGTCAGGGTCGATCCTGGTGGACATGGCCCATATTACCTGCTTCCTGTCATGAACGTCTATGTCGTCATCAACAACCACAATTATCTTGGAGAACATGAGCTGCCCCAGGCCCCAGAGGGCAAACATTACTTTCTTTGCCTGCCCCGGGTATCTCTTGCGTATTGACACTATGACCATGTTATGGAATACGGCCTCCTCCATGGTGTTCAGGTCAACTATTTCAGGTATCTGGAATTTTATTACTGGAAGGAACATCCGCTCAACCGCCTTTCCCAGTATGACATCCTCGTGCCAGAGTTTGCCCACTATTGTGGTGGGATAGATGGGCTTCTTCCTCTGGAATACCTTCCTGACATGCAGCACGGGGAATTCCTCCTCCAGGGAATAATATCCCGTGTGGTCCCCGAAGGGTCCCTCAACCCTTGATTCGGCAGGGTCCACATAGCCTTCAAGAACGATTTCTGAATTGCTTGGATATTCCAGGTTTACTGTGGAACCCTTTGCCAGGTCAACCCTGTCCCTGGAGATGAGCCCTGCGAAGGAGAATTCGTCAAGCCCGTTGGGAAGAGGTGCAACTGCAGAGAATATGTTCAGTGGATCTGTGCCCAGCACAACTGCAACATCAAGCGGCTTTGATCTTTCCCTCTGCCTGTCATAGTTCTCTGCGCCCCCCTTGTGAATCTGCCAGTGCATGCCCAGGGTCTCAGAATCATAGAGCTGCAGCCTGTACATTCCCACGTTCCTGTTTCCGCTCACTGGATCCTTTGTTATAACAAGGGGAAGAGTGATGTATTTTCCCCCATCCTTTGGCCATGTGCGGCATATGGGATACTGGAGAAGATCCGGCTTGCCGGCATCAATGTGGTCGGAATCCAGATCGTTGTGCACCTTAGGCCTTATGCCGCCCAGTTCCCTGAACATCTTGAGGCCCTTGGACATCATGGAATCTGTATCACTTGGAACCTGCACAAGTTCAAGCAGGCGGTTCCCGATGTTGATGGGCTCATCTCCAAGGACCATCTTCATTCTTTCCCAGTCGCCAAAGAGATTCCCGGCAACGGGTATGCTGCTCCCCTTCACATCGTTGAATACAATTGTCCTCTTCTTTCCTATCCGTAGCTCCTCACTCAATATATGCGTGAGTTCCAGGTCAGGGTCAACCTGTGCACTAACGTCAACCAGCATGGATTTTCCCCTGAGTTCGTTCAGGTAGCTCCTGAGATCTTGAAATGGCATGTGTTCCTCTATTGTTATTTGGAATATCACATTTTACATGCAGCATCCCAAAGCTAACTATGATGGGTAACTTCAAGTGTGTGCCTGACGTTTCCTTTTATCTGATAATATAATCCCAGATAATGCAGAGACGTGAAATACATACCAATCTCGGAAAGATTTCATACCTCCACAGGGACGGAACAATTCCCATAATTTTCCTGCATGGCCTTGGGGGATCCGGAAACAACTGGATAAAGCTCCAGCAGTATCTTGATCCTGTATTTGCACTTTACATGCCGGATCTTGCAGGTCAGGGAAGAACGATGATTGACAATTATGATTATACAATTGGCATGCAGTGCAGGGTGATCCGCAGCTTCGCAGACAGTCTTGGCATCAGCCATCCTGTCCTGGTAGGTAACTCATATGGCGGCTGGGTATCACTCAGGCTGGTTCTGTCCGGCATGCCCGTATTGCATCTCTTCCTGGTTGATTCTGCAGGCATAAACAAAACTGTGGGTGAAGATACCCCAGAAGCTATGGAAGCATTTGTGGACAGGATCATGCGGATGAATCCAGGGAACAGCAGGGAAAGCATAAGGCAGATGATTATGAACAATGCCACAGGGCGGGAAAAGCTGACAGATGGAGAACTTGGGTCCATATCTGTTCCCGCAACAATAATCTGGGGTTCAGAGGACAGGATAATTTCGGTGGAATATGCCTATCAGCTTCATTCACTCATACATGGCAGCCATCTTGAGATCATAAATGGTGCAGGGCATACTCCGCAGACTTCCAACCCGGAGGAGGTTGCCGGAATTATCTCCAGATACATTATGGAAGGCAAGGCCAATAAATAATATCACCGGGTGCTTGAAATGCCGTATTCGCCAGGATCTTCATCGAATCTCGCAAGCAGTGGGCCATCCACTCTCTTTTCGTCAATCTCGGCCACTGTTACGGGTGCGGTATTGCACTCAGTACTTTTCAGCAGGACTCCACTGTCCGTATAATCCATCCACGTTATCATGGATCCGCCCCCAAAAGGATCGGATAGTGAATTCACAGACACAACAGGAATCCTGTTCTCCAGGGATCTGCCGCGGACGTAAATGTGCCACATCTCATGAAATTCCTTCACAATAAGGGATGGATTCACGAGCATTCTGGCACCCCGAGCCACAGCTACCTTTGTGTAGTACGGGAAGTCAAGGTCGTAGCAGACTGCTATTGCTATCCTGATAGAATCTGCGTCAAAGACACTTATGTCCCTGCCAGGCTCATAAATGGAACGTTCGTTCCTGTATGGCGATATCTTATCCTGAAATCCCTGCACCCTTCCATTCCTGATGAACGGTGAGGAGTTGTACAGCTTGCTATCCCTGATTATGCTGAAGCTTCCAGGAATAACAGAGGATCCGTTTGACGAGGAAAGATCCATGAATACCCCCAGTATGGCCCAGAGGTCTGCCGAATCCTGCTCCAGGCGATCTGTTACCCATTTCTCCGGCAGAACTACCAGATCCGGATCTATGGCTTCCAGTTCCCGGGCCAGTGCTGATGCATATCCGGCAGCGGAGGAAATTCCACATCTTGGTGCCTGAACGGAGACTATCCTCATGGTGCCTCCGTTGACTTTGAATACAGAAGGGATAGCACCTTCTGGGTCATCTGGGGCTTGGAGAGTATTCCCTGATCCTCATGATCATTGGGCCTGATGAAAATGTAATGGTTGCTCACCGTTCCGAATGGCCCGGATCCACGTGATATGCTGTTGTAAACCACAAGGTCCGGCCTGCTGGAGCTGACTTTTCTGTACACCTGATCCGGAGATACTTCGTCATCCAGCTTGAAGGCCACGAGCCTGCCGCCGTGCTTCTTCCTTATGCGATCAAGAAGCTTCTCCCTGGGAATCAGGGTTACTGTAGCGCTTCTGTCTCCAGGCATCTTGCTCCCTGACTTCTCCTTCACAATGAAGTCAGAAAGCGAAGCGCAGTTGATGACCACATCGAAATTCCTCTTTGACAGGATACTGTCCACTTCTGCTTCGAATTCCTCCATCTTCACTGCATGAATGTACTCAGCGTATTCCGGAACGCGATATTCGGTGTTGCCTATCATAACTATGCTTGCTGCGCCAAGCCTGAAAGCATTCACTGCAAACCATGACAGTGTGAAGCCGCTACCTAGATTGGAAACTGCCCTTACAGGATCAATCATCTCCTCCCCTCTTCCGCCGATTATGAGCACACTCTTTCCACGCAGGGTCTTTCCGTGGAATAGCCTGCATACATGGTCTATTATGAGGTCATTTTCGGAGATCTTTGCCTTTTCTTCCGATATTCTGGGTGGAATTATCTGTACTCCAGCATCTTCCAGTGCCTGCAGGTTCCTGTGGTTTATGGGATTCACCATCATGCCTTCATGCATTGCCGGGCAAATGCACACAGGGTTTCCGTTGCCAATGGCGAATGAAAAGAAAAGTGATGGCACATCATCAGAAATGCCGTTTGCAATCTTACCCACTGTGTTGTGCGATGCCGGGCAAATGAGAAGTGCCGTATCACCTGCGTGGCCAATGAAGAGGCTGATATGCTCTATATTCCCGCCTACAGCAGTCACAACGTCGTTTTCTGACGCCCACTGGAATATGGTGGGACTTATCATGGAAGCAGCCTCCTTTGACATTCCCACTATCACCCTTGCACCCTCGCGGCGAAGGTCCCTCACAAGGTCCGGCATCCTGTAAAGTGAAATGCTGGCAGTGACCGTCAGTATGACCGTCTTTCCAGCAAGCATGCCCTCAAATCTGTTCTCATCTATATCCATTTTTACCGCCGTCCCGGCATTCCAGCAGAGCATTCCCGGGTTGTATTATCTGCATCATATGGCAGCATCCTTTATCCTGATATTCCATGCCATTTGTATTCATCGCAGCGCTTAAATTCTACCACATCACCCAGGATTCATGTAACAGGTTTCATACATGGCCGAAAATATACCAGGTCCCTGAGGCGTCGGCACAGAGTTTTCCTTCAGAATCAGTGATCTCCATGCGGGCAAAGGCTATGTTCCTGCCTTTCCTGACAACATCGGCAGTTACCTTCAGCGGCCCCTTGTCTATTTTTCTTATGAAGTTGGTGTTCAGGTTCACCGTGACCTGGTTTGATCCCTCAACCAGTGTGAAAACAGCCATTCCACCGGCTGCATCCAGTAGTGTCATGGTGGCCCCTCCGTTGGCAATGTCGCCGATCCTCATCATGTTCTTCATCAGAGGAACCCGGAACTCAACATGACCCTGATGTGCCTCAACAACCTCGATCTGCATGTTTGCCAGGTAATTGTCCATTTTCAGTATCTGTGATATTTCATCGATCATCAGTTCCAATCAGTGCTGTGCTGTTCTTATTATTTACGCTCCATATGCAGTGAACGCCTGTTTTTGAGAGATAAATAGTTATGACAGCCACATTTGTAAATGATTTATAAATAGAACAATATTTTCATAGAATCAGGTAAATATTGATAGCGCAATAATTGCGACCTTAGAAAATCATATAAACAAATAACACATTATTAGCTATGGAAGCTAATGCTGAGCAACTCAGCAAGATAGCGGAAATGCTGAAACTGCTGGGTTTGTCATCGTACGAGGCACAGGGATTCGCCGCCCTGGTCTACCATGGCGTCGCCAATGCCGATACTGTGGCAGACACTGCCAAAATACCCAGGACATCGGCATACAAGGTCATGGAATCGCTGGTGCAGAAGGGTTTTGCCAAGGAAACAGAGGGAAGGCCCCGGATGTTCAAGCCCGAAGACATGGGAAAGATAAGGTCGGATTTCCAGGAAAGATTTGACAGCCTGTTCAGGAAACTCAAGGAGATACAGGACATGGTCCCGTCCAAGGGCGATCCCCAGTTAGTTTACACAATCTACGGAAACCAGCGGGTCATGAGCAAGCTTGCGGAGATGATAAACCTGACAGAAAGGGAGATCCTCATCTGCACTCCCAAGGTCAGGGAGATCCGCACTGAACTGAAGAAAAACCTTGACAACGCAATAAAAAGGGGAGTCAAGGTAATCTTCGTTACCCCGCCCAATAAGAGAATTCCTCCCAATACGGTTGTCTACAGGAAGGAGGGCCTCATAGCCACGGACGTTGCAAGCGACCAGGTGCGTGCAATGCTGGCTGGCCCTGAACTTGATGCCTGCGGCTATACGGACAATCCGGCACTGGCACTTCATGTTTACCAGTTCATCAACATGATGATCGAGAGCGACAAACAGTTGAGGTAGGTTTTCATTTTGGCCATCACTGACGAACTTAAACTGGGAGGACACATTTCCACAGCTGGAGGAGTGCATCTTGCACCTGAAAGGGCGTCGCGCTTCGGCTTCCGAACATTCCAGATATTTTCCAAGAACCAGATGCAGTGGAACGCCAGGCCTCTTCCAGCAGAGGAAATTGAAAGCTTCCGGCATGGAGTTTCCCAATATCACATGTGCGGGATAATGATACACGCTTCATACCTTCTCAACATGGGAACAGCCAGCCCTGAGCTCAGGAAAAAGGCTACCGATGCCTTCACCATTGAAATCCAGAGGGCTGATCTGCTTGGGGTAGATTATCTCACATTCCATCCCGGATCCGCTTCAGGTTCTACACCAAAAGAGGCCATCGACAGCGTCCGGCGGAACCTCAACAGCGTTATGTCTGAGGACCAGAAATGCACGATCCTCCTGGAAAATGCTGCAGGACAGGGAAGTACCATTGGAAGATCGTTTGAGGAAATAGCCGAAATGATGGATGGTCTTCAGTTTCCGGCTAAAGCAGGAGTATGCCTCGACACATGCCACACATGGGCTGCAGGATATGATATAGTTTCTCCGGAGGGATACATGGAAACAATGGATCAATTCGAGAGCACAATTGGCCTCAGCAAGCTGAAAGGCATCCACCTCAACGATTCAAAGAAAGACAGAGGCAGTCATCTTGACAGGCACGAGCAGATTGGCCGCGGCACCATAGGTGCCAAGGGCATTGGCAATTTCATAAATGACAGAAGGCTTGAACACACTCCCATGATACTTGAGACTCCGCTAGGCGAGACCGGATATGAAGCTGATCTGCAGGTCATAAAATCCATAAGGGGAATGAATTCCGCTTGAATCTCATTCCATTTCGCCCGCTTGTTTACAGGGGTGATCTTGAAGGAACCACTTCCCCTCCGGTGGACATAATCTCGCAGGATCATGAGGCGAGGCTCAAGTCCAGTCCCTTCAACATAACCCACATAACCATGCCGCGCCACGGAATCCTTGAGAATGCACTTGGCACCCTGGCACAGTGGAGGAAGGATGGAGTTTTAGAAACTTTTGGCAGCGATTGCCTCATCATACTGGACCAGGAAATACATGTAGGGGGGCGCCGCATATCAAGGATTGGAATAATTTCCCCGGTGGAGACATCGCCGGAGAGGAAGGATGTCCTGGCACATGAGGAAACATTTCCATGGGCTGTGGAGGAAAGAAGAAAACTTATGGAGAAGACATCCTGCCAGCTGGAACCAATTTTCCTGACAGTAAACGGCACCAGTTTCGAGCGGATTCTCAGGGCCGCCGTAAGGCAGATGTCCCCGGCAAAGACCTTCCAGGAGCCGGATGGGGTGGCAAATTCAGTGTATTTCCTGACTGATCCGCGATCAATAGAGAGCATCAGGCAGTCACTGCAGAGAGAGAATGCAGTTGTCGCCGATGGCCATCACAGGCTGCAGGCAACAAGGAATCTTTACCTTGAAAGCAACGGCGAAAACAGGGATTTCTGGAAATTCACCATGGCGTATGTTACATCGCTTCAGAGTGATTCCCTCCTGATTGGGGGGATTCATAGAGTTGTAAGCAGGGAGTTTGAGATTTCAGCATTTATGGAGAGCATCCGTGAATATTTCGATGTCAGGGAGATGAATGGGGATCATGGCCAGGAATCAATAGTCCTGTACGACGGAAAATATCATTCCATATCCCCAAAGCCAATTGCCTTTGATGCAATCGGGTGCAGCAAGAAGTACAAGTATGCCGGGGATCCGTCCCTGGTGAGCAACCTCATACTAAGGCAGATAATGGGAATGACCCAGAAGGACCTCTCAACAAAGGTTCTTTACACGCACAACAGGGTCATTGCAGTGGACGAGGTTGACAGCGGCAGATCAGGTTTTTCATTCCTCATGCCTGAGTGGAACAAATCTGTCTTCATATCCATGATAGAGGATGGCCGACTGCTCCCACAGAAGTCCACATACTTCTATCCAAAGGTGCCCTCCGGCATTGCCCTCTACTGCAGTGATTCAATCCGGATTTCAGGCAGGAACTTACAGTAGTATATTTTTATACCATGCGAAATATTGCATCATGACAGAATAGCTTTATGATAAACATCACGCAGTTGTCTGAAACCATTGAAAGCATAGCCTACTCAATAATATTCAGGTACAAGGACATCTTCTTCAGCGCATTTGTTGCCATATTCGTTGGCCGCAGGATAATAAGGATTTCTCTGGGCGGGAAGTATTCTACAAGGTCACTCATATTCTCGCCCCTGCTTTATCTTGCCTTTACGGGTGCCACATATGTGGGGCTGACCACAGTTGAACTGCTTGCCTGTTCCATCGCTTTCGCCCTTGGGCTGGGACTCTCATCACTGTTCAAGGGACAGGTCAAATTCTTCGAGAAGAAGAAAATCCTTCATTACAGGCGTTCCCCCATAATTGGGCTTGCCTGGACAATAGCCTTCGTGGTGAGGATTTACCTGCTGATCTATTACGATGTTACGGCGGGTTTCTTCCTGAGCATCATACTTTCATACCTCTCCGGCCTCATACTTGGGGAAGCATTCCAGATAGCAATCCAGAAAAGGATGTTTGAATTCAGCAAAAAGTCCCGGGAGAATGCACAGATATCAGCCAGGAATCCAGACCAGGATATCAGCAAAGAATGACACCGCCATTTTCTGATTTCGGGCGAAATGGTCTGTGCGTTCAGTGTTCATAATTGTACGATCATTTCGCGGACTTCACAATGGCATTTGTCACATGGCTGGCATTGAAGCTGCGTTTTCTGCCGGTCCCGATTCATTAACAAATGAGGTCCAGGAGATCACTGATTTCTCGGTACAAGCCGTATTGCCCCCTCAGGGCATGCCGTAACACAATCACTGCAGGAGTGGCATCTGTCCAGGCCTGGGGTGCCGGCAATCCTGTTTCCGTGGGCCTTTGCCTTTATGCGTCCGAGAAAACCCAGATCTGAAATTTCTCCGGATGTTCTGGGTCTGATTTCAAAAACCTCATATGGGCAAACTTTCACGATCATCTGAGCAGAAAGCCTACGGCTTAAGCCGTAGGATGAATGCGAAACCTATATACCTCGCAATGACGTTAAGATTCAAGCACGAAACTACTCCGGTGAAATCCATGAGGAAGTCGTGCATGAA
>DAJC01000008.1 GCA_002498845.1 Thermoplasmatales archaeon UBA509
GGTTCGAACCCCCTCGGACCCGTAAAATTGGGTTCGGACGCGCATGGAACCGAATTTATTTTGTTTTCAGGAAAAAATTTGTTCATTCGCTCCCTCACCTGTTCTGCATTCATTTCCGGATTCACGTGAGTATAGACCTGAGTGCTGGCTAATGACGCATGGCGCAGATGGGTTTGCACAAAACGGATGTCCATTGGTTCCATTCCAGTCTCTTCATTTCCCGTCAAGAGTGTGGTTGCGACCCAGTGCCTGGCAGCGTGCGGATGGAATTGGGGTACTGCCTTTTTTCCCATGGTTGATATGTGCTGCCTCAGGTATTCGTAATCTATCCTACCTCTTGGCCCTGTGAAGAGAGCCTTCTGGTCTGTCTTCCTCCTGTACAGGTCAATATATCTCTGTATGCTTTGGATTGCATCATCGGAGAGGCCCACAATGGTATCGGATTCTCCCTTCTCGCTGTGGACAAAGATGCCATTCTCTCTCAGGTCGTCAAGGTTCAGGGTTACGACTTCCCCTATCCTGAGGCCTCCCGAGAAAAGGATTCTTATTACCGCACCGTCCCTGGCTGCTGTTTCCCTGTTCTTCTGGTCATCTGCAAATCTGATGATCTTCAAGACTTCGCTGTTAGATGGAATCCACTTTATGGAGGTTCTGGGTTCCTTGAATTTTGGTATTGCAAATTCTATGCCAGCGTGATGGGTTAAATTGAGGAAGCGGCACCATTTCTGCACGGCCTTTCTCGTCACGTTGAGAGTCTGTTTCTTGGCACCAGATTTAATCTTATCCAGGAAGTATGACCTGAGATCCTCCTGTGTAGGATGGATTACATTGATTTTTGAGGAGATCTCCTTTATCTTCCTCACATCTCTGGATATTGTGCTTGGAGAATATTTCCCGTCAAACAGGGCCCAGTCCTGGAATTCAGAGAGGTATTTCTTCAGTTGTTCATTATCTGTCATGGCTTTACCCCCTGCCATTTCGGTGCAAAGACTCCTTTACCTTTGATGTACTCATACCCATGTTTCTCCATCTCGGTGCAGAGTGTCTTGAAGTTATCGACCTTCTGACCTGTCTTGACCTTTACGCCGTCAACTGTCATTCCATACTTTGCAACTATCTCCATTAGTCCTGGGCTCATTGTTGCAGATCCACTTGTACCATTCTCCTGGTTTGATCCCAGTGTACTGACCTTCCATATACCGTACGGCTCTATTGCCCTCATCATGAGGAGCTTTGTTGCCTCCCCGTTTAGCTTTCCGGTCTCCTGGGCTATATCGTTAACAATCTCCATCTTGGCAATCATCTCTCTTGCCCATTTTTCAAAACTATCCATCTATTTTTCCTCCTTTTCATAAAAGTTATCAAGCCTTTTCTGAGGCTGTTCTCTTCTAACTCTCCTTAAAAGTTTCAATATATCGGAATTCATTTCAAAACCTCCAGGAGGTCCTCACGGTCAATCTTCCTCAGAATTTCATCCCGGTACTGCCTTATGACATTATGCGCATATAGCGGATGTGTGCCTTTCTTAGTCTTTATGGACTGCCTGATGTATCCCAAGGCAGCATATCTCTGCAGTACAGTTTCATGTGAAATGGAGAAGTGATCCTTGGCCTCCTTTGCGCTCACAAATGACCTACCACACTCTTTGCACCGATAGGCATTATTACGGTGACTGCTTTCGTTCTCTCTCTTGAAAAATACAGAAACAGTGTACACATACTTAACAGAATATTCAGCCATTTACTGAACCTCCTTAGACGCAACCTTTTCAAGATATTCGACGAGCACTCGTCTTGTTATCTCGGAAACCGAAGTGGCGTTAAATTCTGATAATTTCTTGTTCACCTCGTCGAATAGATTCTGAGGAATCCTCACAGTAGCCCAATTCATACTGCCACTCCTATGTTGCATATATGCTCTAAACACTTGCATCTATTTGGATGTTGCCACATATATGTAACATCTACATTCTTATTCTTGTACATATATATCTCCTCTGTGCCGCAGTACAGTTCTGCAAGGATACCAAAACCTCTTTTTGAAGAAATTGAGAAGCTGGTAAAAGAGCACCCAGAGCTTGGGTACAGGTCAGTCTCTGAACTTGTAAATGACCTTCTAAGGAAGGAGCTCGAAAAGTCCAGGAAGCACTGATCCACGAGTACCTGGTCATTGTATCCAAAGAACTGAATGACGCCCCATGCCCGATCCTTGGCATCTTTCTCGTTAAACGATTGCCCGAGGGAGGCATGGGACTTGACTATGAGGTCCTGGAGCCTGTCAAGCATCATCATTGCACTTTGCCTCCAGTTTCTTGTGCATTCTGGTGCACAGCTTTGATAATTTTTTTTCCATCGTGGGAAAATTCCTCTGGCTCAAATGTAAAGTAGAGAATGTTGTCGGTGTTGAAGTGATGGGTTCCGCCGTCATCCGACGCAATTTCAAGCCAGCGACCGCTGACTGATTGAATCACTCCTACGGTAAGCAAGTCAACGTCGTCATCCTCTGCCCGGTCACCAACGCTGATGCCAATCTCCCTGCCAATATTCTTGGAAAATACGCTGTCTTCTTTTTTCATTCAGTGGCCCTCCTGACAGTGAAATGGTTCTCCAGGATGTACACGAACAGCAGATATCCAAGACCAAGGAGAATGGAGCCTTCTATGGCTGAGAAAAGGCCGAAATTCACTGTCTCACTGACAGAGAAAGCCTGGTTTGACACAGTAATGCCTGAGCCAAGAACACCGCCGATTGCAGTGATGACCCACAGTTTCCTCAGATGTATCACAGGCTTCATTTCTTCACCCCGTTCCATTTTGGCCTGAATACACCCTTCTGCTCAACCAGCTCATAATCAAACCTGCGCATCCTTTTCTTGAGTTCCTGCAGCTGAGACGAGCTGATCGGTTTCCCTATCCTCAGGATCGATCCGTCCCTGACAAGACCGAATCGTTCAACCACCTCCTCCATGGTCTCCTTCTGATCCATGGGTGTGTCTTCCTGTTCCATGTCAATGCCAGGCTTTTCCCTCATCCAGTAAACCAGGGGTGAATGGGCATTTCTGTACACGATCTCGAAAAGCCACTGCGGAGGGTACTGCCCTATTATGGATGCCATGTCCTCATACAGCCAGTTTTTCAGGTTCACTGAATACTGTGCATATTCCTTCAAAAGCTTCCTGAACTCCTCAAGTCTGGATGGCTGTTCCATGGTCATCATCCTATTCCACGCTCCTCACGTTAAGAGATTTGATTATGTCCCTCACACCATGTCCCGTGGCCAAGAAGTGATCCACAAGCATGTCTGCAAGCCCTTCGGGTGTAAGGGAAACAAATGTTGTCTCTCCTTCGGAGCAGCGTTTTTCGTAAACAGTCACGCCAGCTCACCTGAGGATGATTTCATAGTCCCATGGTCGTTCGTTTCGGATGAGGCCTTTATTACCTGCTCTATATTGATAATGAGCTGATCCCCATCACAAATACCCATTTTCTCCCTTACTTTGATCGGTATCTGTGCTCTTCCACTCCTACCTACTTTAGACTTTTTCTAAAAACCT
>DAJC01000047.1:0-24517 GCA_002498845.1 Thermoplasmatales archaeon UBA509
ATTAATGTAGGATCTTTTCCCTACTGGAACTCATTTTCTGCAAACTCTCACAGATAGTACCTACCCCTCTTCATGAGCCTGATCTTACCAGTGTTTTAGAGCCTTGGCACAATTAGCCATGATCTGAATATAAATATCATGCACCCACATATTAATTTGCACTGCACCTCACAAAATGGGTAAAATAAATTAAAGCGTTAGGCAAAAAAAGATCGAATCAAATACTAACTATACTGGAACCAGTCTGTTATGGACCATAATGTACTCCGGGCCAGAATAGTGGTATTTCAGAACAATGATACCATACTCATTAAAATAATAACCATAATCGGATGAAGATAATCTATGTACAAGCTCTCTCATTGAAATTCCCACCAGGTCCGACAGGTTGTAAAAGGGGGAATAACTGTCTGCTATTACAAAGGTAAAATTCCTTTCGAGTAAATTCGTGAGATTTCCTGTTAAGCTGTATGAATAAAGAAGGTATGCATCCGGAAATTTAGAAAATTGTGGGTATAAATTGTTCTGGGTAAGAATCAGGGAAGAACTGTTGATATTGTCCCTTAGAAGAAACAAAGCCCTGGATGTATTGTTCTCATGGAACTCGCTGATGCTTGTAATGTTTCCACTTTGTATGTGAACCGGATCGGGACTTATTGGACTCATTGCATAGTTAAACGCTAAGACCCCCACAAGTATGACTACAATCACCATTTTTATTCTGGCCTTGGGAAATCTAATCTTCCTGATTCCCTCAAAAATCTTCTTCAGACTAAATACTGCAGCAGAGAATATCATCGGAGAAAACATTGCTGTATACTGGTAGCCTGCTGTGTAATATGCAGTATTTTTGGAGAATGCTGAAAACAGAAAAAATGGTATAACCGGAAAGAGCGCCAGAGGCGATAGAATTGCAAGAAATCCTCCACCCAGGATAGCCAAAACAAGAAGCTCAAACTTTGATCCTGAGGAGAATAGAAGCATCTTCAGGGAAAAAGAAGTATTATATTCGTTTTTTAGGTAAACAAGAAAGGATTGTACTCCAGTGATCTGCATCGATGATCCATTTATCACCGATTTCATATGTTCTGCGAAGAGCAAATATCCAATTAGAGCCACAACGGTTATGAAAAAGCTAAATATTACGGCCAGGCCCTCCCTTTTTCTATTGATGAACTCTCGGATCCATCCCCTTCTAGCATATTTTGAAATGTAAATGGACGTTATCAGGAAAATTACAATTATAGCAAAGAATGCGTGGATAGATACAATTGCAATTATTGAAATATAGAATGGAACCATCCTGCGTGATAAAAAGAAAAAAATTGCAAAAAGATAGAAGAATGGCATTAGGGCCATCAGGTGAAAATCAAAGCTTATGGGACCAATTGAGATCGGAGAAAACTCATAAACTAGAACAAGAAATATGCCATATATCCTGTGTTCAATCTTTGGTATGACAATCCTGTAAGAGAGATATAAAGGAATTGCGCCAAAGCTTATGAAAAATGCCTGCAGGACAAGAAGAGTTGCATTGTGTGCATATATGTAAAAAAATGGGACTAAAAAGAAAATGAATGGTGAAAAATGATTTCCCAGATAACTCTCATTGAGAAGGTTTGTGTAGAACAATCCACCGTGAATTGCATTGAAAAGAGCAGAAGAGTATATCCCTAGATCGAATCCAGTTGCGTTTAGTGACAGGTAACGCAATATTGAATAGTAGGAGAAAATGATGAAAAATATAGAAGCCAGAACAAAGGTTATACGGAGCCATGGATCTCCGGATCTTCTGGAATCACATAATGTGAGCACAAAATGGAAAATCTTATGTCATATTATATTTTTATCCTTATGTACTGAACTTCTCTCGTAATTCAGGATAAATTATTGTTAATTACAATACGTTCAATGCGCATTGACATTATTAATTCATGGGGTAAATGCAAAATGACTGCTGAATAGCTTGATCAACTTATCAGGATGCCGGAGAAAGATACAAGGATGCCTGAGTTACTCTACTTCGTAAGATAAGGATACAATGGATATTCCGTGGAAACAGTTACAAAGAAGGTCAGTGTGCACAAGATAGTAGAATACCGCTAGCAGCATCATTGGAGTGTGAGGGACCATTCCTGCATCTTACCGGGATTTTCATGCAGAAAACCTGCAAAGATTTACATTGAAAACATGTAGTAGGTCAGAACAATCCTTAAAGAGAGGTAAGACCAGACAGCGCAAGAAAAGCAGAATTTAACAGAGAAGAAATTCGATGGAACGTTCACACAGAAACATATACGCACAGTACTCAGAAAACTTGTGCACCAAGGATCGAAGAATGCAGGTATTTGATTATTGTAACAAATTGAGCTGAAGGAAAAACACTGAAGCTCCTATAGGGATGAAGTGCGAATCGGATATATTGCTGCATATCCGGAAGTTTCAGACACGAATACCTCTCCAAATTGTAGGAAAGTCGTGCATGTGAAACCATCATTAATGCATTGATCCAAGTGGACGTCGTCGCGAAGCGGGGAATGCTACCATTTAACAGTCCGTGAAGAAGAATGGACCAATGGAATAACCAGAAAGCGTGCAGACATGGATGTCCGCATGTGGGAACTATTATGACATCAAAGCTACAATCTTCAGGATGCAGAGAATGTCAGATAGTGTCCATGAAACCTGGAATACCCATCAGTGAGGTAACGGTACTGGCCCTGTTGCCCAGCAAGGACAGTCTCTGGTATATGAAATTGCGCGATATGCCCGACTGCTCTGTCTCATCATTTTCCTGTCCTGAACTCAGTATGTTCGTAACCTCCTGCGTTATCAATGGAGAAAGGATCTCCAGGATGGTGTAGAAAAGATCTGTGACCTTCATTGTTGCCAGTATATCTATTTCCCTGAGGATAAGGCGGCTGAGACGAAGCTTATGATCCCTGAGATAGAGCATTGCCACGCGGATCTGGCTTATGAGGGAAATGAGTACATCTCTGTTAACTGCGCTGTTCATTGCAGGTTGGGATGTGATGTTTACAGTCTGCATCTGGTCCCGGTACTCAATCTCAAGGAAATGTGAATCCTCTGATACTGAGGAGTGAAAGGTATAGGAAGAATCGGTCTCATCGTTTGAGAAGGTCAGTACAAGGTTTGTTGGTGACAGGACTGCAGAGGACAGGAAATAGTGATCAAGTTTCTCAAAGTCAACAACCGGGTCCTTGCTGACCCATGTCTTGCCGATCCTGGCTGGAAGCTTTATCCCCTTGACCAGTGTGTCAACCTCCATTTTCGATTTGAGGAATTCAACTTCTGAGGAGTTCAGCAGGAACTCATACTGAAGATCGTGCTGCGACGTGCAGATGTATCGTGTCTCATAACCCCCTTCAACATACTTCAGGCGAATTTCCCATTCCAGGAGAGGGAGCGGTTCCCTTGAAAGAAATGCCTCTATGGCCTTTGTGCTCTTTGCCCTGTATGAGTTCATCTCCTGAGTTTTTGAATCTATATCTGCCCTGAGTGCGGGAATGAGCTTTTCCTCATATCCCTGCAGGCTGGCACGGGTGTGGTCCAGGATGCTGTCACGGTACATGGTAAACTGATCCATCCCCTCCTCCTTCTCATAAGTATCAAGAATTTCAGCAATCTCATTATATATATTTCTCTCCCTGCGAATGCTTTCCTCCATTCTTTTCTGAAGGTCAGTAAGCTCGGCGCTGCAATCCGCCGCCCGGTCAGAGTTTACCACGGCGTCCACAAGCTCGGTGAGTACCTGCCTTGTGAGTTTTGCGCCCCCAGGTGTATTTCTACTTTCCATTTTCATCCTTATAGTGGTTCAGATTTATTATGATTTTTCAATGAGAAGGATCAAATATTTATCTGTTCTTACATAAGTACTATTGATAACGTGGCTGAAAAGAAGACAGAGACAACGGAGAGCTACAGGAAAAATATCGAGAAGCTTAAGCTTGACATGCGGTCCGCCATGCTTCTGGCCAGGACGAGCAATACATTCTCCGGTATTTTAGGCCGCGAAATACTTGATTCTCCGGATCCGGAGATAAGATCCTTCATTGAATTCATAGTGTCAAAGCAGAAAATCAGTATCAGGGGGCTCGTAATGATCGCGGCAGGAGAAATAGCGTTTGCAGCCCTTCTTATCTTCCTGAGCCTCTCATTCATAGTGCCTGCATTCTTCGCTTATGCAAACCCGGACGTATTCCTGGGATACCTTTATCGCGCCACTCAGGCAGTGAGCGTCAGCACACTGGCAGACAGGATTGTGGTGCTGATAGACTTCGTGGTCTGCGTGTTCATGCTGCTTTCTGCACTTCAGCTTCTCAGAACTGCCTCTGATACACTGAGAAACGCAGGAATGAGGGTAACGGAGGCAAATTGACAGCAACCTCATCCTACATCAGGTCGTCAGTTATCACGTTCAAGGTTATCACAGTTGTAATCGGACTCATATTTATCACGGTTTCAGGTGTGATACTATATGAATCCGCAAGAAGCTATTTTGCAGGAGGAGCCCTGTTTTTCTCCGGAACAGTGGAGATTTTCGCAACTCTGGCGGCCCTAATTTCTGGAGTTACCCTTGTTACCATACTTCCGGAATCCGTAAAAGTCAGATTTTCCCGCCCCAGGTCAAGAACGCAGCCTAACCCCACGTATGGATTCACCACACTTCTTGCAATTGGTCTGGGTGCAACAATCGGTTCACCTCTTTTCATCATTCTTCCTGTGAATATAGAACAGTATGCCATTGTTTCGGTGGTCTCACTTGTAATAGCAGGACTCTTAAGCATTGGAATCGCCAGAATATATTCGTATATGTTCCGGTATTCGTCTGCCAACGGAGTGGATGTGGTGGGTGGCCCTACCTTTGTCAGGATTTCAACCAGAGAAAAATCCGTTAGGTATTTCCTTGCAAGATTTTCACTCTGGATTGCCAATACCTCACTTGCCGCGTTCTGCGCCATATTCTTCTTTACCTTCACCTTCCAGACCCTTCCCGTAATTGCTCCGGCGGTTGGGCTGTCCCAGCCTTCAGCCATGTTCCTTGGATACCTCATAGTGGGTCTCTTCGCAATGTGGTTTGTCATAAATGCATTCTTCGAGAAGAGATTCATAAGGATGATTGCCAGGGCACAGATTCTGTTTCTCTCTGTAATGGTGATCATAATAGTTGCTCAGGGCCTGATTCTCGGCATACATGGGAACTGGAATTTATCTGGAATCATGGCTTCGCGCTCCGGGAACCTTCCGCTTGATGTGATAGAGAACACAGGATACCTGTTCATTCTATTCTTCGGCTTTCAGGAAATCCAAAGCGTGACAAAGGAAAGCCTGAAGGAATCCAGGATTCCTGTACTCTCCAGACTGTTCAACAGAGGAAGACCCTACCCGGCATCCAGATACATCCCGCTGTCAATGTACACAACGGTGATTCTTGCTACTTTCATAATGCTGTTTGACGCCATGACTATGTTTTCTGTCCATCCTTCTCTTGGTAAGCTGCAGCAAGCCCAGATACCTGCACTATACATTGTCAGTACCTATATCAGCCCGCAATTCCAGATTTACACGCTTGTGGCATTTCTTCTGGCGACTGTGACAACTTTTGTGCCAGCATTCATTGCAGCGTCCAAACACCTCAGGGAACTTGTGGAAGATGGCTTCTTTCCCAGGTCCCTGAGAGGCCTTTCCTGGGTCTTCACAATCATACTCATTGCGATTCTTTCTCTGACCAACCCGAATTTCCTGGTTAACATAACAGACTTCATGGTACTTGTGGCTCTTGCACTGATCTGTCTTTCTGCCTTCTGGCTCAGGAACATAAGCAAGAAGGTACCTAGGGGAGTGATACTGGTTGCACTTGGATCCGGAATGTTTGCATTCTTTGTGGATGCCCTTCTGTACCCGCAAAATCCCACAGTTGTTCTTCTTGGTGTCATTGCAGTCATACTTAGCTTCCTCACATACGATGTCGTGTCCCTGGGAACCATGGGGCTCCAGATTTTTGTCATATTTTTCGACCTGGTGGCGTTTATGTTTGAAGCGATATTTCCATCAACAATTGCCATAACCTATCCCTCATTCTTTGGACCCCTTGCAGGGCATGTACTCCTGCCGTTTATGTTCCTGAGGATTATACTGCTGCTCAGTGCTGCAACAGTTTTTGTGAACATTATTATGGACGTTTTCGTCATCAAGAGGATTGATTTGACAGGGGCGCCTGTCGGAAAGAGTTGAAACAAAATCCCCGGTTTTTGCTTAAATTATATTGCCTTGTTTCTTCTTTGACTATAAGATTCAAAACACCTAAGGTACAGAAGGATCGCAATTTAACCTGAATGATAAAGGGAGCAGTATTTGGCTCACGAATCCATATCAGGGGGCTCCTGATTCAGCCTGTGCTTCTCGGCCTCCCTCAGAGCCAGGTCCACTGCCTCCTTTGCCGAATCTGCATGGAACATGATGCCATCATCCTTCTTGGTATGATCAATTCCAAGGTCTCCTATGACGATTACAGATTTGCCCTCGGTTAAGGCAAAGGCAGCCTCAGACATGGTACCGGTTGCACCATCTATTGCTATGACGGCATCAGCAGCCCTTATTATGAGGAAATTTCTTGCATAGCCTATTCCGGTCGGGAGGCGAAATGTGAGGAACCTGTTGCCCGAGGTTGTGGAGTATCCAGGCAGTATGCCAATTATGGTGCCTCCTGCCTCGCTAACTCCCTGGGCAACCCATTCCATAACCCCGGTCATGCCGCCACAGATCACAGTGGCATGACGTTCTGCCAGGATGTGGCCCACCTCCAGAGAAATTTCTCTATACTTGATGTCAGCAGTGCTTCCGCCTATTACCGCAATGTTGTACACAATGGGGTATTGGTTTTTCATATACAAGATTTGATCTGTTGAGAACAACAGATTGCGGAAATTTTATTTTTAATGGTAAATTTAAGGTTCATGACTTTTTCTGTTGTTTCTTATGATCCAGAGGAGAAAAAATGGGGCGTTGGCGTTTCAAGCAGGTACCTTTCCGTTGGGTCCATTGTGCCGTGGGCGGCGGCTGGAGTAGGCTGCATAGCTACCCAGTCATATGCAAATTACGCATACGGACCAAAAGGACTGGAAATGCTAAGGAGCATGAGTGCGGAAGAAGCGGGTATTGCACTCACTGAGGCTGACAGTGACCGCGAAAAAAGACAGCTTGGAATAGTTGATGCAAAGGGTAATGCGTGGGCCTTCACCGGAAAGAAATGTCATGAATATGCAGGACATATTGTTGGGAAAAATTTCTCAGTACAGGGCAACATACTGGCAAGTTCTGAGGTTCTGGAAGCCATGGCCCAGGAGATGAAGGGACTTGGTAAACTGGAGGACAGGATAATGAGATCTCTTTTCGCTGCAGAATCGAAAGGAGGCGACAGTCGAGGCAGGCAAAGCGCAGCAATTCTTGTGGTTTCCGATGTCTCCGGCTTTGTGACAGGCACCGATAGATACATTGATATTAGGGTGGAGGACAGCAGGAATCCACTTAAGGAGCTCAATCGTTTGCTGGGACTCTGGAAAGCAACATTTCTTGACACGAGCACTGTGGATCTTTCAATCCATCAGCAGGAAATAGAGAGTAGAATCAGGCATCTTGGATACAGGCGGCTGGATGACTGGCTCAAGGACAATGATCTTGAGGGCTCAGTGGAAAACGGAAAAATGGGGCTTGTGGCCATGAGGATACTCATGGGAAATGACAATCCCGAACTTCAATGAAACAGCTTCTTCATGGCGGGTTCCTGATCTGCCATTTTTCCTGGATATGTATGGGTCAGGAATCTCTGTGGTGATTCAGGCGCCAGCAGCTGGCTGCGCCTTTTCTTCAGCTTCCGGTTTGGAAGCAGCAGACTGGGGCTTCGGAACATGTTCAGGAAACGGAACAATGAGATTGATCACAACAGATTCGATTTTTTCCCTGCTCTTCAGCAATTTCTCGATGGATATCCCTCTCTCGTTAGCCTCCTGGCATATTGCTCTGGACTCCTCGGGACCAAGGACTTTGACCTTGTCGCCAGCGTAGGACCCAGGACCAGACGGAAGGTACATTATGGTAAGCCTGTGAATCTTGTCACAGTCATAGAGTTTCATGATACCATGATGGCTTGAAGAAATTAAGAACTTACGCCTCATAACATTTGCAGTCACAATAGATATTTCACAGGGATGGCGCGATCTTCAGACGGATAAGAATTTCGCATCACCTGATACCACTTGATTTGCGTCTTTAGAAGCAGGGCCTTGAGCATCAGATCGATTTTTCATTATGCAAATTTACATGCTGGCACAGAAAAAGATTTCATACTATGAATCAATCATATCTGGTCAATGATACTTTCGGATGGCGATTATTCAGATCTTGTGACATATCTGACCGGCCTTTTTAATATTAAACGGATTAAGTCTGTTACCATAGACCGTTACACCATTTCATACGGCTCAAGTTATGTTATTGATGATCTGAACACAGCAGAGGGACATATTACAGACGACTTTCCAAGTGAGAACGAAAAGGACAGGGTTAAGTCGGTTGTGCTCCATGTCAGCGGAATAAACGGAAGATCATCAAACACTGTGGAGATTGGCTGGGATTCTGTCAAAATTGAACCAGATGTGCATCCCAGGCTTGCCAGGGATTTCATAGATTTGCTTGACCGATCGACATTCAGATATTTCTGAAACGCATGGGCAGTTATGTATCTACTCACTGGAGTGGTGAACGGCAAAAAAGAAGTACTTGTCAATGAGAACGGCCGTGTATACCGGTTTGCTGATGAAAAATCCAGACCTGCGTCAGCACTGGAAGCCATAATGAAGTGGAAAGATCTTGCCAGAGCTGACCGAATTGAGAACGGTTATAGATTCACCTATGATGTTCCCGTTGTCCCCGGTAAGATGTTCCTGCCGGCAGTAAATTTCAGGAGCCATTCCGCGGAGACCTCGATGCAGGAACTGAAGGAACCGTATTTTTTCACAAAGTTCAGCCACACCCTTGTTCCACATAATGGCAGCGTCATAAGGCCCAGATATGTGGAAAGGTTCGACTACGAGGGTGAAATAGGAATCATCATTGGAAAGAGAGGGAAGTATATAGATGAGAAAGACGCAATGGATCACGTTTTCGGTTACACAATCGTTGATGATATCAGCCTGAGGGACTACCAGAACGCAGGCAGCCCGGTTTACGGGAAGGACTGGGTTCTTGGTAAAAATGCGGATACTGCGTTGCCAATGGGCCCATGGATTGTCCCCCGGGAAGAAAATGAGCCCTTCCACGCCACAATACAGACCAAAATCAACGGTAAGCTCAGGCAGGACGGAGATACTGATGACATGATTTTCGGCCCTGCAAGGCTAATTTCACGCCTTTCAAGGGCAATAACCCTTGAACCGGGAGATCTCATATCCACAGGGACCCCAGCGGGCGTTGCAGAATACGGAACCAGAGAATACCTGAAACCGGGAGATACCGTGGAGATCACAGTGAGTGGCATCGGTACCCTCAAGCATTCAGTGGTAGAAGATACGGCCTGAGCCCCATGTACAGAAGGGAGCCAGTTATTTCCAGTTCTGCTGAATCCTTACTGTCCGAAAAGGGCTGGAAGATTGGCAGAACACATGGCGGTAGTGCTGTCCGCCTGATTCCAGACCTCCTGTCCACACATGCTGCCGTAATGGGCAAGACTGGCAGTGGAAAATCAAATATCTTGAGGTTGATAATCTCCAGTATCATTCAATCCTCAGATGGAAGCGTCATCATACTTGATCCGCATGGGGACGTGGCCACTGATGTTGCAAAAAGCTTCCCGGAATCCGCCATAATCATTCCGGCTAAATCGATTTTTATTGAAGAGGATGAAAGAACCATCACCATGAATCCGCTCCAGGGTGCTTCTGAAAACCCTGAGTTCTACACGGGATGGATAAGAGATACGTTTGCTTCAAACGGCGTGTTCTCGCAGGGAACCTGGGGGCCACGTCTTGAGGTTGTTTTTTCGGCAATTCTCGGAGAACTTATTCGAACCAGGAAAGACGTCACTCTCCTGGATTTACTGGATCTTCTCCTGGACCAGAACAGGATAAGGAGATTCATGGCACAGGCAGGATCCCGTGAGCTTTCCGCATTTCTCAGGATGCTGTCCTCAGACTGGAGGGGATGGAATCAATACATCACAAGCTCCATCAACAAGATGATACCCCTCATAACGGATGGGGGGATAAGGAACCTTGTGGCGGGAAAACGTGATTCAACGGACTTCTCAGCCATGTTCGGGATGCCGGGCTCCCTGATCATACCTGAAATATGGAAAGGCAAGGTTTCTGAGGAATCCTACAAAATCACCTCAATGCTCCTTCTACTGAAGCTCTGGAGTATACGGATACTCCAGGGGCAACACTCCAGACCAGTGTATGTTGTGGCGGATGAATCCCAGCTCCTTCCGGGAAATGCCATTGACCATATCCTTCGGGAGGGGAGAAAGTTCGGCATAAGGATCATAATGGCAACTCAGTTCATGGGCAGGGAAAATCCACAGCTGGAAAGCATACTTTCCAACGTTGGGTGCGTAATTTCTTTTTCCCTTGGTTTTACTGAGGCCAGAACAATCGCTTCGAACTTTTTCAGCGGCCCGCTGGAGACAAGACTCCAAAATACACTGATGTCGCAGGGACCACGAAGAGCCGTCATATGGGCAAGAAACTCAAATGGGAATCATGGTCCGCTTTCGTTTATTCCTGATTTATTTATTCCACGTGATGATGGGGTTAATCTGGATCAGCTGAGGGAACGCTCCGTAATGAAATACGGAACAAAGATTACCGGCATGCCTGAAAAAACTTCTGTGGACCTTCATCAGTACCTCATAGGCCAGGCTGCAGCTTTCTTCGGAAACCATGGATTGTTCATGGACACAGGAATGAAGATGGGAGTGAAAATACCTGATGGCGTTGTGGACATGGGGGCATTCAGGATTATAGTCGAAGCTGAAGTTTCAGACCTTGTAAACCATTCCAGAATTGAAGAAAAAATAAGAAATTACAGCGGATATAACATTCTTTTCATTCTTCCACCTGGAAATGCCCAGGCCCTGTTCATGAAGATTCTTGAGAAGGCATCCCGGGAAGTTGAAACTGAAAATGCGGATTTGCTGAAATCTTTGAGCCATATATCAATTGCGGAATATTCTGGAGGCTTCAAGTTTCTGGCGGCAGGACGGTTGAGGCAGATGAGGTTATCTCATCTGGAAAATGGAACATTCCGGACAACAATGCGGGAACTGGGAATGCAGGAAATCAGGGAGTTTCTTTTTTCCCGGATTTTATCAGCAGGTGATGGGCATGTTGAATCTGATCTGGCCAGTCGTTTCGGGATTGAGAATGCTCGTCGTGCCACCCATCTGTTGCACAGGGATGGCAAACCTGACCTTATGAAAATAATGGGGGTTGAAGCGTGATACTGGAACTGGATAGCTTTGGTGATATCCCGGTGAATTCCATGCCCTTCATTCCCATAGTACCTGAGAACATTCGAGCTTCTTCCCTCGGCCTTAGAATACGTGATGAAAAATGGCCCACACTGAGGTATTTCATAGATTATGGAAACCATAGAATCAGGATCAAGGAATTTTTTATGGACTGGTTCTTCACGGGGTTTCCCAAGTCACTCATGAGCAGTTTCGCCGACGCCTATTCAAAGGTTTCCTTTTCAGTCTCCGGGGCAATGCAGATCTATTCTGGAAAGAATTACAGGAACAGCGACTCGGCATCGATTTATTATCACGGTACAACCATAGAGGCTGAATCATCCAATTCGATGAATCATGAGGAATTCGTGGAACTATTCACCGGTAG
This sequence comes from Thermoplasmatales archaeon UBA509, assembly GCA_002498845.1. Taxonomy (GTDB): domain Archaea; phylum Thermoplasmatota; class Thermoplasmata; order Thermoplasmatales; family Thermoplasmataceae; genus UBA509. Next base: position 11,913 of record DAJC01000047.1, read on the forward strand.
TATGGTGGCTCTGGATGAAGCCTTTTGCCACGTGAATGAGATGCCGTTCCATGAACGATCGTTCTTTGCATCCGGCCATCATGGACAGTGGTACGAGGACGAAAGGATAGCTAGGCTTTCCTGGCAATCCGGTACCTCAGAACGTATTGTTCTTCCAGATGGCGAAATCTTGGATTCATCCAGCTTTGGCAAGATTAAGAATGAGTGCGGTGCACACTGCATAGCTATTCTCCAGAATAATGCCTATGAAGGGGTACTCTGGCTGGAAGCTGCACCCATTGGCACAAAAATCCCGCACGCATATTATAAACTCAGAGAGGGGGAAGGACTGTTCAATGAATTTCTGCACCTTTCAGAGAACTCCAGTGCAATGCTGATGGAACCATATGGCCCGCAGGTTATGCAGTTCTTGCACGATGGGAGAATAATCACCGCAGCCATGAATCCCGGAATCCACTATCGGATAAAATCTGGAATACAGGATTTCAAGGAATCCATAATCAACACAATGGATGGAATATGCCGAATATGATATGCAATTCACCCATGACAGACCTTGAGAATTCAGTTATCTTTAGTACAGGCAGAATCAGGACAGTTGTGGAGTGCCGCATCCCATCCCTCTGCTTGAGGCATATGGGTGGAATTAAAACTTGATTCTTGAAGTAGAAATGTTCAAAAATAAAAATAGGGTTCTTAACCCGTGAATTTGTTTACTGCTTTTTTTCCAGTATTCTGCTCAGTTTCTCGTTGATTTTGCTGAGCCTGGCCCTGTACGGTTCGATTTCCGCACCAAGATCTTCAAAGTAGGTTGTGTATGCATCCATTTCCTGAAGCATATCTTCCTGAGACGAAGGCGCTGCAAATGGAGAGAAATTCCTCCAGACATCCCTTCTAACTGTCACCTCATCCTTGCCCCGCTCTGTAATCTGGTATCTTCCATCCTGGTTCCTGACAATATATCCATCCTCTTCCATTCTTGAAAGCAGGGGATATATGGAACCAGGACTGGGCTTCCACCATCCCATTGTCCTCTTTCCCATCTCGTCCATGATCTCGGAGCCCTTCATGGGCTTCTCATATACAAGATTGAGTACAAAGGTTCTGAGACCTCCGAACATTCCGCGCCCTCTCATTCCGGTGGGTCCTTCGTATTCGCCCATCATGTGTCTTCTGTTATGCATTTCTCCGTGCACTTTATCACCAACAGTATATCGATTACCGATATAAATAGATATCGAATACCGATTTCCATGGAAAATAATTGCAGAAAAATTTGCCCCGGTATGTTCACATATCAAGTTCTCCGGCTGCCATTATGACAATGACGAAGCCAATGAATGAAAGTGTGACTGCTATCCAGCTGGCAATCTGGTGCGGGCCAACCTGGGAATTGAGCGTGGGGAATACTCTGTAGAAAATGAATACCGGCACAGAAATTATAAGTATCACTATTCCTGCAACAAGCTTGGCCAAGGCCATCTTTCTCTTCACTATGTCAGTTATCCATTCCTTCTGGCTTTCATTGCGTGAATATGGAGAATTCATATTCCTGCCACCCCCAGTAAAATGTAAGCAAATGCGAAGAGGACAACCGGCATTATGATTGTGGGAAGGGAAATACCTTTCCTGCCCCAGGAGGTTCTCTGAACGGATATCAGGTAAAGAACCACCGACACCGTCACAAATACCAGCGATATGATGAAGAGGTCACGCAGATAGGCACCATAATTTCCGAATATGGGTGAGACCATCTGGGAAATGGGTTCATGGTACATGTTTGCGATTGGCCTGACGATGAGGGTATAGAGAATGAGGGGGATGGCCCCAATCATGTATACAATCATTGATCCGTAGTACAGCCCAAGTGCCTTACTGTCCATTCCTGACACCTCCCCCAATGTAGCTTCTGAGCATTACCAGAATAACCATGGCGAACAGTATTAAGTTCACCGCCAGAAGTACGGCCCAGTAAACCTGCCCTGAATAAGCATCGTAAAGGGCAAAATACCACATGGCCAGATCAATAGCAACCTGGATGGCGACCAAAATTCCAATAATTAATGATAATTTCATTTCGCATCAGCGTCCTTTTTGGCAAACCTCATTGCATATACTGTGGCTATGGACACAAAGGTGATGCCCCACCACATATCCATTGTGAGCATTCTTGTCTGTGTGAGCCCGGGCTGTGTGTATCCCCATAGGGCCATAACTGGCAGGGCAATCAGGAAAAATACACCGAAAGCGGTGATCATAGGCCTGTCAAGCGCTCCCGATCCCTTGTAGCGATCAATGAATGGTACAATGAGCAGGAAGATAAAGTAGAACGTCACCAGAGGAACGCCTCCAGTGGAGAGTCCATAGCCTGCCAGATCCATCAGCTTGTACACGGGCATTATGTACCAGTCGGGAAAAGGTACGTCGCCATATGTCAGTGCTCCGTACCTGGCCGGAAGAACCTGCATGAATAGAGCAGAGAATATGAGGACTATACCAATGAACACTACGGAGACAAATATTGTGTAGAGAAGGTTTGCGGGGAACCATGGGATGTATTCTTTCTTGCTCTTCCTGCTCTGGCTGTCTTCTTCATCACCTATGCCGTGGGGCCCTGATTTTTCAAACAGGAAGAAATGCACCAGTATGAGCAGCACGATTACTGCAGAAACTGCAGTAACGTGAAGTGCAAGCAGATGCCCAAGGGTCGATGCCGTAGTCCCATTTCCTATGAGCATTGCCACCAGCCAGTTGGCCAGGCCTGGCAGCAACCTCCCAATGGCACTCCGTTCGATGAGGTTCTCCATCACATGCATTGCGGCTATGCCGATGTACGTCTCCTGAAGAAGATATCCAAGAATTGCAATGATATTTACAAGAATGAAGAGAATTACGCCGGTTATCCACTGGAGCCAGCGCCATTTTCCACGATATGATCCGGTGAAATAGTTCCTGAACATGTGAACGTAGACCAGCCCTACCATTGCGTAGGCCATGTAGAGATGTGATGTCAGGATAATATGTCCCAGGGGAACACCATCAATTATTGCTATGGTGGAAGAGTACGGATTACTTTGCTGATAATACAGGAACAGCATTATTCCTGAAAATGCCAGATACCCGAATGCTGCAAGAAGGAAAGCGCCTGTCCAGTAATCTATCCTGAGCTCCCTGCGGGATATGGGCCGCAATGATATGGTATAGGCCCCACCTGGCATTCTGTCTTCTTTCCACAGATCGGAGACATCGTACTGATTCTCCTCGTCAGGCGACATCAGAGGCTCCCCGGCCATGGGCCGTTGCTGCTGGAAACAACCACTGTCTTGTACATGTTCAGCCTGGAATCAAACAGAAGTTCAGTTCCTCCCGAGAGATTCTCCGATTCCACCAGCTTACCATGAACTGCACCATCGGGCTGCCAGAGATGCCCCCTGATCACAGCGTTTACAGGGTTCATACCAGAAGCATAAATGTAACCGTTTGAGTCTGTTTCCAGAAGAACCTGCGGAAGTGAATGGTTTGCCGGACTTGGAGCAGGGCCGTCATTGTATAAATTATCCGCCCCCTTTGTGGGGTCGTACTGGCTCCCATGGCACTTGCAATACAGTAAACCATACGTTGGCCAGTTTGCAGATGTGTATCCGATGAGCTGGGCTTCAAATGGAATCGATTCGTGTGGGTGGTAATCCAGCAGGGGTACGGTGCATCCCAGATGCTGGCATATGCCACTGAGAGCCAGGATGCTGTCCCTGCCGGTGTATATTACCCCTGGCCCTGGAATCTTAATGCCGTGTAGCCGCATGAGGATGTTGGGTTCATCCTGCAGCGGATAATTGAAGGACATAATTGGATAACTGCTGGACGATGTGGTTGCAGAAGGTATCTGGGAAACAGTCACAGGGTTTCCAGAGGTGTCAACCAGTATTGCCTTTGGATATGAGCTGGTAACTGGCTGATTTCGACTTTTCGGAACGAAAAACCTTTCAACCGATACCCCACCAACAAGCAGTGCACCCAGGGATGCAGCAGCACCCTTCAGGAACGTTCTTCGTGTCTGATCAACACCATTTGAATCTGTATCATCCTTTTCATTCATTTTATCTCCCATTTAGGAAAAGCTAACAGATTCATCATATAAAATTTTGACCCATAAGATATCAGGAATGCTACTGCGTGACAATCCGGAAACTTTATTAAGAATGAGGAAGCCAGATATCCTGAAAACAAAAAAAAACCGGACTCACCGGGATCGGACCAGATGTCCTGACAGGTGCCCCCTGCTTCCTCTCGATCCCGCACCCCTTCAGCATCAAGAGTCCAGGATACCGGTGCTCCCTTCCGGTCCTGGCGGGTTCTCCTGGTAAATCGGGATCTGCAGTTCCTTCGATCTGCAATTCCCGAACCTTCGATCCGAAGGGACAGAACGTCATTGATTCCACAGGGCCTGCCAGAAGTCTGGTTGCCCTTTCCCGGCTGTCGCCCCCGCATGTAGGCTTCGGGTAACAGGAAGTGTCTGGCTTCCCGGCCAAGTCCGGCTCATTGCAATTGGTAATCAATTATAAAATGTTTCCATGGAAATGATTACCTTTCCTGATGGCATTTACAACGTGAAGAATGTCACAGAGGTATGCGCATGTCCTATCTGATCTGCGCAAGTTCCCCGTAGATACTGTTGATCTCTTCCATTATTTCCTTTCTGCCACTGACAGTGGATGCCAGATAATATGATCCACCCATGCCGGCTCCCTCCCTCACGTGTCCTTCGTCGTATTTACGGAGCCCCTCAAAGGGAGAATCATGGAATGAAATATCGGTTCTCACAAGATTTTGGTCCCTGACAAGCTTCTTCATGGTACCCGGTTTATGATCAATTACCCAGCCGGTTGTGATAACGTCCCGGCCTGCAGTGGGATTATTTATGGTTCTGTCGAGCTCGAAAACCGTGGCCATCTGCGTGCCTCCGCAGTAGTGGAGCCGGCTCCCTGAAGCTCCCCTGCTCAACCCCAGCGCTAATACCATCATATAATCGCCGTATCTTCTGACCGCATCAAGTGGACCCATTTTTCTGGTCTCCTTCCCTGATGTCAGGGTGTGCCACAGGTCTTCCTTGATGTCGTCAGAGCCCATCTTCAGGCTGCTGCTTGTTTCAACGCTGTAGCCCATTGCCCTGAGAACGAGATATGCAGTGGTGGTGCCGCCCGGGACAGATTCGGCTATGTACAGGTCACTGAAGGTTCTGGACAGGAATTTTCCAATTTCTATGCCCGTTTTGATAGCCCTGTCCAGTTGAGGCAGAGCTTCGCCGTTTACAGGATTCCCTGCAGGTTCGAGCCCTGTTTCCATGAACATCGATCCGGGCTTGTGGGCCATGCCTGCATTTATTACCAGTGGCCAGAGAGATGCAACTTTAAGGCAGGCCCGGGTTATGATTGATGGCGTCGGGATGCCATCCGGTGTCATGGGAGGGTCATTCATGCTCAGAGGCCTGCCCTCTGTGAGGATTTCTGCATCCACAGCAGGGGTCAAAAATGAGAGTTCTGGAGTAGCACCTGCGGCCGTTATTCCCGGGATCTTTGAAACCGAAGTACTGCCTGCCAGAAGAAGAAATATTTTCCGTTCCTGATTTGTCTGCATGTACTGAAATCATAGAACCGTATAAATGAATATCATCAATGGCAGCAGTAGAATCAGGACCGACAGATATGAGGCAAAAGTGAAAATTGACAGCGCCTTTTTCACGTCATCTACGCCGGGATTCCTGTAATCAGGGTTGAACACATACTCGCCCTTCTTTTCCAGCCTTACCCCAAGGCAGTTTGACATTGAACCCATTGGCCAGCCTGCATTGGTGCTGTCGGGTACTGCGGCTGCTGGCATCATATCATAGGATGCCGGTTTGATTCGCATTGCCGATGCCACTGAATATATGATAAGTGCGCTTAGCCTGGCGGGAATGTAGTTCAAAATGGTGTCAAGAATTGCAGCGAACTTCCCGAAGGAAAAATTTCTTGCATCCTTGTAGGCAATATTTGAGTCAAATGTGTTTGCTATCCTGAAGAACAGTGCTCCTGCGAGCCCAAAAATTGAAAAGTAGAATAGAGGCGACAGCACGCCGTCAACAAATCCTTCCGAGACGGTTTCAATTGCAGCTGAGCATATGAGTCCAGATTCCATTCCCGAGGTATCTCTCCGCACCACCATTGAGAGATGTTTCCTGGCAGATTCAATATCACCTGATTCAAGGGCAGAAATTATGGGCCTCACATGGTCATTCATGCCCCTGATGGAGAATGTCGCTTTCAGGAAGAATATGATCAGGATTGCCTGAAGGATTGCAAAAGGTGTCAGGTAGTGGATAACTGCATACAGGGGAATTATGAATATGGCCTCCACGGTGACAACAAAAAGCAACCCACCCAGGAATCCCCCTATCTTCCTGTAAACTGGATCCAGCTTTCCTATAGTTGTGCCAATCCACACAACCGGATGCACAGAGGTAGGGTATTCTCCAACGATCCTGTCTACTGCCAGTGCGGCAAGCGGGATGGACACAGCAAGCATAAAACCGTAAAGGTTTGCATCAGTCATCCTGCTCTCCAATGGATTCAATGAAACTCCTGAAGGACTCTACAAGAATCACGTTGTATTCATGCCTTTTCACAGCTATACGGCAGAATTTTCCTGTTCCCTCCACATCACTTATCATCTTCACAAGAATGTTCCTTGCGTTGAGAAACGATTCAAGCTCCTGAACGTCTACGGCATCCGGGATTCTTACAACAAAGTAATTTGCCCGCGGATCTCCTGCGGTATAGAAGCCAAGATTGGAAAGAGCAGATGTCATCCAGAGCCTTTCCTCCGCCGTTATTTCTGGCAGACGGGAAAACTGCCCGTAGTTCATGGCCCTTACGAATTCAAGTGCATCCTGCCCCACAGACCAGGGCTCCGTAACACCTGAAATCCTGTCTATGTTCTCCCTGTTACAGACCACTAGTCCCACCCTGAGGGATGCTAAGCCAAAAAGCTTCGTCAGGGACCGCCCCACAACAAGATTTGGATTCTCTACGGCCTCCATGCATGCCCTGGTTCTGTCATAATCAGAGGCAAAATCCGCGAATGCTTCGTCCAGAAAGACCGTAAAATTGCTTCTTTCAGCTGCCGAAAGGATTTTCTGCATATCTGGCCAGGCGATTATATTGCCCACTGGATTTGAAGGGCTTGCCAGAATTACAATGTTATAATTCCTTGATGAACTTGCTTCAAGAATCTCCTGAATGCTGCCTGCATGATATACAGGAATAGAGGATGCAGAACAGCCAGTCTCGTACTCGGAGAATGATGGGTCTATTATTAGAGCGCCCTGGGATCGGCTGGCCTGGCAGAACTTGTATATCATATGGGTAAGGCCTGGCCCAAGCAAGATATTATCAGACGAAACCCCAAGATACGCGGCAAGGTTCTCCAGGTATATTCCGTGATCGGGATCGGGATATGCCCGCAAAAGATCCAGATTTCCCAATATGCCTTCTGGATATGAAACTGGAAAGTCGTTGAGGTTTGAACTGAAGTCCAGCAGTTCGTCAGCTGTCACCCCAAGCCGCCTGGCCGCTGACCAGATGTTACCGCCATGCATCCCTTTTTTATTCATTTTAAGTGCCCTGCCATTCATTAATCAGCAAAGTCTCCTCCATCCTGCAGAAGGCTTGAATACATCATGGATAGATGTACCCGGCCGTCTCGTTACATTATCCGCAAGCCTCTACTGGGAGGAAGCCAGCCTTTACCCGAGGAGGTAGAATCTGTTCATGTTTTTTATGGTGCTCCTGGATCATTACTGGATCCTGTTGCGTTCTGTTGACACAGGATAAGCATCTGCTATTGCCATGTCATATGAGAGAGGCAATGACCCGTACACTGCAAACTCCCAATCTTTTCCCAGGCTCACAAATGACAGAATAATGCTGCACTTCTTCCTCCATATCTGGTTTCCAGAATGTGTCATGACAAATATTTAGATTCAGAAACTGATACATAATTGTGAGTAAGGGGGATACCTCAGCCGGCATTCTATGCGCCATATCTTTCTTCAGTATCTTTCCCGCCAGATGCCAGAGATTTGGTGAAAGCATGGCACTGTGGTTCTTCGTTCCTGCTTTTATTAATGGTGCTGTGGCATCAGCGGTATACTTCATACTTTTCACCACCAATGGTCCCCTTCTGGCATCAGCCGGAGCAGTTGCAGCAATTCTTGTAATGTCCGGATTCAACCACATAGACGGTGTGCTGGATACCGGAGACGCCTTGATGGTCAGGGGGAACAGAGAACGCAGAAAGGAGATACTCAAGGATCATTTCCTAGGAGCCGGTGGATTTGGATCAGCTTTTATCATATATCTTCTTTTATTCGCAGTCCTGACAACGTTCAACAGGAACACTGGTGCTGCAGTGATAATAATTTCAGAGGTACTTTCCAAGACAAGTTATATGCTGGGCCTCAGGATTGGAAAACCCCTGTTCCAGGATGGGCTTTTTGTGAATTTCCAGAAAATCATGGCGTTGCAGAACCAGGCCATATATGTTAATATCCTGATTCTTGCAATGATTTCCCTGTTCACGTCATGGATCTTTCTGATTGGATCCGCCCTGGCTCTTGCCATATACGTGTTTATAATTGGCAACCTGGATCGATCATTTGGTGGCATAAATGGTGACATTCTGGGTTTTTCCGGAGAGATCGCCAGAGTCCTCTTCCTGGTAATCTCCGCCATGCTACCATACGTCATTTTTCATCTTGTTGCCATTGCCTGACCTCACATACCATAGTCTATGTTTACATTTCTTGTCTCGTACCCCAGCAGGAACCAGGCTACTGCAGATCCCAACCCCAGAAGCCACAAGCCCAGATTATAGTACAGGAACTGAGAGAGATTCAGAGATGCCGTAAGGTACACCGAAACTGTATATCCAATCATGGGAGCGAGCCGTATGATGCCGATTGCACTTGACCTTATCCTGGTTGGGACAAGTTCTGGTTCCAGTGTTGTTCGTGATGCCCACGCAAACTCGCTGAACATCATGTTGAGAAACAGCAGCGGGAGAAAAACAATCATTGAAGCAAGATGTGATGCAAGGTCAAGGATTATGGCAATTGTGATTGTCCCTCCCAGGAACGACGCAAGTGTGTAAATCCTGCGCTCCCTGTTTATGAGGTACATTGCCAGGAAGCCTGCTGCAGAGGCCCCAACCATTGCAACAAATGTAAGGGTGGGAGTTTCTGATGGAAACTCATAGGGCCCAACTATGTATGCCATAAGCCCGAATGTGAGGTACTGTGATATTCCCATGGCCATGAGGATTGGCAGCGTAATCCTGAATGGAACCATTGGTATACTGGCTTCGGAATCCCTGATGCCAAGCATGGATTTTTCATGCGCAGCCTCCTTGCTCTTCCCCTTAGACTGCAGCCACCTGTATGATTCCGGCAATGTGATCCGGGAATACACCATGATTATTATGAGGGCCGCTGCAGAGACCATCAGAATGAAGCGAAATGTCAGATCACCTTCTGAGGAAAGTGAACCAAACAGGCTTGTGAGGTAGGGATGAAGGTATATTGCCAGAGTGGATTCCACAATGAAGATGCCTGAGATGAATGCACTGCCTATGTTGTCGAAATTTGCCACCAGTGTGAGGAACTTCGACCTTGTTTCAGAAGGGAAATCTTCAGCAATTAAGGCGAGGCCTGTTGGTTCTTCCCCACCAACTCCAAACTCAGACAATACCAGTCCAAGAATCAACAGAGGAACACTGAAGGCTATGGTTATGAGTATGACCCCCAGGCCGTAACTGATCATGGTCACAATGAAAACCTTTTTCCTGCCAATACGATCTGCAACAATGCCCATCAGGACGTTTCCAAGCATTATGAATATTGGACCCACTATAAGTATTTCAGTGCTGACAAATCTGGGCACTGACACAAGGAATGGAAACGACAGTGAAAGTGGAGCTATCGTTCCTATAATACCCCACATAAAGAAGCTGGCCGTTGTTGAGAGGATAAGGGATCTGTGACCACGGTTAATGGCCATCAGAAAAACCTCCCGACAACAAAATATCCCAATAACTTTCCAGTACTTCCGTATCGAATATCGAATCTCATTTCTTTCCCTCCGCCAGCATTACCTGGATCAGGTTCTAAGGGTCGACCGAACGGTCCTCTCAGCTTTTTAAAGCTCCCCGGAACTGACTGTTTCCCTCATTAAAAAGAAATAGATAAGCATTATGCTGAATGAACATGAACACGTCATCTAACCCTGTTTGCGGTACTACAGTCATAATGGCAGGAGGGCTTGGGACCAGAATGGGCAATCCTGAAAAGGCACTGATCAGGGTGGATGAAATACCGATGATCCAGAGAATCATTACTTTCGGATTGTCGCTGACAGCCGATCTTCTGGTGTGCTGCAGCCAAAATACCCCTGGGACCTGCAGCTACTGTGATCTCAATGGCATAAAAAAATACACATCATCAGGAAGAGGATATCCTCAGGATCTGGTGGAATGTCTTGGCACTGTTAAGAGATATCCTGTGCTGGTCCTTCCCGCTGATGTATATATATACAACATGGAAGCGCTCACTGAAGCTATAATTTATACACTTTCAATGAAGGATGAAGTCATTACAGTTCTCCAGCTGGGACAATATGTTGGAATCAGCGTTTTCAGAACACCTCCAGGGAACAGTCAGGAATCTTATTCATCCGTAGAAGTACCGGTGGAATTCTGTGTAAACATCAATGAGCCATCAGACCTCAGGAATCAGAAGCTTCATCATTGAATTCCATGGGAATGTCTGAAAAATTCATTTTCCTGTATGATGGAGCGAAAAGGTATTTCTTTGTGGCAACTGCAAACACGGAAAAAATCACAATGAAAATAACGGCATATGCAGAGTACCTGACCATCCCTCCTGATATGGTCTCCTGTATGATTATGAAAACAAACGTCAGTGTTGAGACAATTGGGATCACAGCGCGCCAGTAATCACGTGTGCTGCCAAAGAGCCTAACAAGAGCGGAATTTGTAACAGCATGTACAAACAGAAATGCAAGGCCTACAGTGCCCGTTACCATCACAAAACCTGTGTAGCTACCCACACTGGCCTCAAGGATTACCACCGGTGGAAGCGTAATTAACAGAACAGTTATCCAGAGGTTCCGGCTGAAAATTGATCCAGGATCAGTGATGACATGATCGGATACCATTCTGGACACAGCATGCCGGAAAGCATTCAGGTATCCCAGTGCAAGATTGAATGCACTGGCCATTGCAATAATCATCATGATCATGCCCAGTATGTGACCCGCCATGCCAAAGCTTTGGAATATGCTTAGCGGATCAGCGGCATACCCGATTTCCATTGCTGTTCCCATCCTGTAGGATATGACGGCAGCCGGAACAGCCATGAGAAAGGCCAGGGTAAGGAATGAGTACAGAATCGATCTGTTAACTGTTCTTCTCCAGGACCTGGTATTCTCTGAAAGAAATATTGAGGAACCAATGCCGGCAAAGGCAAGAATCCCGAAGGGGAGAGCACCAATAACATTGGAAGCAGGAGCATAGTCAATGGATGGTGACCTGAAGAACAGGCCAACGTACACTGTGAAAGCCATAACAACCAATATTTCCAGCCCAGACAGGATCATTATGAACCTCATTGTCTGCCTGAAACCACTCATGAATACCGCCATAATAGCTGAAACAAAGATCAGAGATAGAAATACTTCCCCATACAGGCCAGCCCTAAGGGTTTCCGGAAAAACATAACCGGTGAAGTAAACCAGGAAGAGAACCACTGACGGAATTGCAAGAATGCTGTAGAAGAAGTAAACAGATGCGGTGAACATGCCAAGGTCTTTTCCCATAAATTTCGCAACATAGCTGTAGTAACCCCCGTTGGATCTTATGTGCTTGCTGAAGGAATAGCCCGTATAAACTGAGAGAAAACCCAGAATGATAGAAATAACAATAACAATGAATGAAGACCCAAGGGCCATGGCAACTATGACAGGAAACAGTCCAAATATATTCAGCATTGGCCCTGAGGAGGAAAGACCCTGAAAAAAGGCCTGGTATGAACTTACATTCTCACTGCTAATCACTTTATGCATCTCATCGCATGTATGATTACCTTCTCATAAATGTTTTCAAGCGAACTTTAAAATAGTGAAGTTAACTTCACCAAATACTGAAGTGAGGTTAAAAATGAACAGAAACGAACGTAGTCTGAAAATTACCGCAAGGAAGCGCTTTAGAAACTCATTGTTGCGTGGAGTGATGCTCTGATGCAATCCCCTGCTGGAAGAACACTTATTGCCATTATTGCCGTTGTAGTGGTAATTGTGGCCGGAGTCTCAGGCTTTGTAATTTATAGAAATGACAGTTCCAGTAAATCGTCGTCCATTTCCCTTGACACTGCGTCCCTTGTCTATGTTAATGATTCTTCAGGGCAAAGTATTGCCGTTAACCTAGCAAACTCAGATAGTTTCGTGTATCTCCCGAATTCCCTTGGCGGAAGCCTTGTTATAAATCACTCCCTGAAG
>DAJC01000047.1:24564-63664 GCA_002498845.1 Thermoplasmatales archaeon UBA509
ACAGTTGTTGGGGTGGATCAGTATTCAACCTACCCAACTCCGCCGCCTGATGTAAAGGTTATCTACATAGAGGAAACGTCCTTTTCCGTTGAGGAAATAGCAAATCTGTCACCGGATGCCGTTATGTCCACCACCGGATACTTCACGCCTCAGGTCATAAATCAGATAGTGAATGTTCTGAATATACCATTCTTCATCTTCGATCCGAATAACATGACGCAGATAGAACATCAGAACAGTGAACTTGGCAACCTGACCAATACCTACAGCAATGCAACAAAGGTAAACGCCTGGATGAATGAAAACCTTGCAATATTGCACAGTGATACGTCCAGGATACATGGAAACGAGACTTCCGTGTTCTATGATCTTGGACCCGGGTCTGTTGGGCTTTACACAGCAGGAAATAATACATTCATCAACATAATCTTCAGTCTTGACCATCTCAGGAATGTTGTAACAGAAAGTGGATACCCGGACCTCTCATCATCGCAGATAGAAAACCTGACGCCCCAGTGGATAGTGCTTGATCAGTACTATAACCAGAGCAGTTTCAACCAGAGCGTACCGGGCTACCTCAGCCAGATACATGATCACGCCATAAGAATAGCCAATGACAATTTCATGAACGAAAATGATTTCCGGACAATATACATCCTGTTCTGGCTTGGTGAAAAGTTCTATCCAGATTATATAAGCCTGGATAACGTAACTTCATTCAGCGGTTACACCGGGATACACCTTTCACCTTCTCCCGAGGAAGGGATAAATGGAACTGCATAACAGGATATCGGAAATTATAAGGTTCAGCAAAATGCCTGCCCTGCTTGTAAAGGCGGCGCTATCCATTTTTCTTCTGGCTGCTGCTATTATTTTCTCATCGTACATCGGTGCAGTCACAATTTCTCCAGTTGCCATTTCCAGGATTTATCTCAGCCAGATTCCTTTGGCAGGATCCTACTTCAATTCCGGATTCACGGTAATTCAGTACAACATAATTGTTCTTATCAGGGAGCCGGAAATTCTCGGGGCAGTGTTCGTTGGGGCTGCCCTTGGCATGGGCGGGGCATCTGTCCAGAGCGTATTCAAGAATCCCATAACTGAGCCATACATAATTGGAATATCAAGCGGTGCCACCCTTGGTGCCATAATAGCCCTTGCCACAAACACGGATCTGTTCGGGGCTTACAGTGTCCAGTTCCTGGCTTTCATATGCTCGCTGGCAGTGGTGATTGTAGTCTACATGGTATCCTTCAGATCGGGGAAGGTGCCCCCAATATATCTGTTGCTTTCAGGCATTGCCATCTCCCTGTTCATATCTGCCATTGTGGGGCTTATGCTTTTCACCAGCAGGAAACTCCAGAATGAGGCATTTGCCTGGCTACTTGGATCACTCAGCGGAATCACATGGGGAGAGATCACAATCGTTGCGCTGATCGTAACCGCATCAGGCATTGTGCTGACATTCATGTCCAGGGAACTTGATGCCCTGCAGATGGGTGAAGCTCATGCCCAGTCCATCGGTGTATCGGTGGAAAGAACAAAACTGCTTGCCCTGGTTGTAACAACCATAGGCGTGTCAGCTGCTGTCTCCATTAGCGGCCTCATAGGATTCGTTGGCCTCATAATACCGCATGTATCCAGGATAATCTATGGCGGGAGCAACAGGAAGGTTGTTCCTGCCTCAGCAATTCTAGGGGCTGTTTTCCTGCTAGTCTCCAATGACCTTGCGCGCACTGCTGTCCACGGAGAGGTGATTCCTGTTGGAATTGTAACAGGAATAATTGGTGTACCGTTCTTCATGTACCTCCTTAACCGCATCTCCAGAGGTAATTATGTATCTTGAGGCCAGGAACCTTGTTTTCAACAGGGGAAAGTTCTCACTTCAGGATGTTTCTTTTAGAGCTGAAGAGGGAACAATCACCGGAATAGGCGGAAGAAATGGTTCAGGAAAATCAACATTGCTCAGGGCCCTCTATGGTTTCCACCGGATCACGTCCGGTGATGTTGTTATTGGGGGCAAAAGCCTGACAGGAATGGGTCCAAGGGAGATCTCCAGGAGGATTTCCGTGGTGAGCCAGGAGGTCTCGGAACCCTTCAATTTCACTGTCGGGGAGGTTGTGTCAATTTCCGGGTACAGCCTGGAGAATGAGAAATCAGCGGTCAGGGATGTTCTGGAAGTTTGCGGCATAGGTGACCTTGAAAAAAGGCCATTCAACGAGATCAGTGGTGGTGAGAGGCGCCTTGCGCTCATTGCAGCGGCTATCTACCAGGATGCGGATATACTCCTCCTTGACGAACCTACAGCGTTCCTTGATGTTGACAAGGAGATCAGGGTTATCGACATACTGAGAAAACTCAGAGATTCCGGTAAGAACATAATCGTTGTGCTTCACGACGTTAATCTACTGTACAGGATATGTGACAGGGTTGTCCTGATCAGGGATGGCAGGATAGTTGCATCAGGACCAAGGGATGATGTGATGACCATTGAGAATCTTGATAAAACATATTCCGTTGAATTCACGATCCTGGAAGGTGAGGGACCCTACAGATTCGCTGCAAAGTACTTCAACGGTTCAGGATGATCCGCTTGCCATGGGGATGTTTCCATGTTCCACCAGGAAACGATCCATTATCTCATTTGGCGTTGTAACCCTGTTCTGGCTCTTGTCCACTATTGGCCTGTTGTTGTACCAGTATATGAAAGCTTCAGGTGATTCGAATGTCCACCTGAACCTGTCATAATTCTGCCAGAGTCTTGAAAGTGCCAGGTGTATCCTGTTTCCGTGCTTATCTGGCGTAACCTCCTCGATGCCCTTTCTCTTCATGTAATATTTCAGGTCTGTGGCACCATACAGTATGCTCAGCACTCCACTTCTCAGGTGCATATGCTGCACAGTCATGTTTGTGCTGACAATGAACTGCCCCATGCTGTCTGCCAGCTTCTGCATCAGCTCCTTGGTTATCTTTCTGGATTCCACCATTGAAAGTATCTTCTTGGTTGCCATATCCACGCAGACAACGGCATAGGGCGATTCCATGTTTGACTGGTGGTAATCCACGTAGATGGTTGAGAGCGGCCTGTCTTCATATTTGTTTTTCTGTCCTGACGATTGCATGGCCTTGGATTTTATCATGTTCTTGTTTCTCATGAAGTTGTATATCTGGTAGTATGAGACATTCTTCCCCTTGCTCTTCATGAGATAGTATATTGTCCTGGAACCTATCTTGTAATTAACCCAGAGATCCTCTATCTCCCTAGCCTCCTCAGCAGTCAGCGATGCAAATTTCTTCCTGTCAGATCCGCCATTGAGATCCTCCTTGAGGATCTGCTGCACCCGGCGTGGTGTAACATTGAACATCTTTGCCAGGTCGCTGACCTTGTATCCATTCTCCACACTCTTTACTATGAACCTCTTGTCATCTCCGCTCAACATGATATCCAGATTGTATGTGCCCTTGATCTCATATTGGTTTTTTGCAGGATATACCATATGAATCTGTGCATGTAAACGGTATGATGCTGTGTAGGCATGATGCATGCTGTTTCCAGCCACTGCGAAATAATTTCGTTCCCAGCGTTAGGCTGTTTATATACAAACATACCCATCTACATAAGCTCATACAGCAGGCAAGAAAGAGGTTTAATGCAATATGTCACTAAAATATGATCTCGTCAGGGTGAGAAGGTTCCTGAAAAGGCAGTTCTCCTTTGACGAAGATGATAGAGCGGAAACCGGCATAGGGGTGCTCATAATATTCATAGCCCTTGTTCTTGTTGCTGCCGTGGCTGCATCCGTCCTCATACATACTGCAGGTATTCTGCAGCAGAGGGCTGATTCCACGGGAACAACTACAATAAGGCAGGTCTCCACTGGCATAGTGGTGGATCAGATACTTGGCTATGATGGATCCACCCCTGCTGAAGCCGGAGGTGTGGAATATGTGGCAATTTTCCTCAGTGATAATACCGGGGGAAGTTCGGTGAATCTGGCAAATGTATCAGTTACTCTCACCATCAACGGTATAACTGCCGTCCTTGTATACAACAGTTCCATATTTGCCAGCGTTGCGCAGAGTGGTACAGACAACCTATTTGGTAATTCAGTCTGGTCACTCTTGAGCGCAACACACCATGATTCGACCAGTTATGGAGTGCTAGTGGAAAGTGATCCGGTGAACTCTCTTACGGCTAGCTACCCAGTCCTGTCTCCTGGAGACACAGCCGCGGTCATATTTAATGTGACCAACACATTCGGTGTGAATATCACTCAGAATCAGGCTGTATCGGGACAAATTACTCCTGAACAGGGTGCGCCAGCCGTGATCGATTTCAATGCACCGGATTCGTTCACAACTCACACAATCACGCTGCAGTAGACACCTCGATGTCCCCCGCCTGGCCACGGTGGGGGCACACCTCTTTCATATTCTTTTTCCTTTTTTTATGATTTGTTATGATTTTACCATGCATTTCTGCCAATTTCAATCCCTGGTTCTGAAAGGTACGGGTATCTTGGCTACTTCTTCCGGTTTTCGCAGGGACATCTCCACTTCAAAGGCTTCTGGCAGAACCTCCATGGGCTCGAATTTCTGGCATAATTATGTAAAACCATAGCGTTGTTCGGTGGACAGACAGTAATTAGATGTTTTCATTAAATATGTGAAAGCAATGATCATCTGTGTCGTGGAAGAATCTTAAGGAATCGCCTCTGGATTCGTCTGTTGTATCCGCTCTAGGTGGCATTATCATATTCCTTGTGGGAATCATCGGGCTTTACATTTTGCTGAAGAATGGAACATATTCCAGTAACGATCTGCTGGAAGTTTCCCTTGGAACATTCTGGGGCCTGATGATATTAATATTCAGCACGACACTTTTTCTGGATCGTAAGAGGCACGTTATTTACGGCGCACTCATTATAATAATGGCCACTGCAAGCTGGTACGGAACGTCCGGTGGTCTTTTTGTGGGATTCCTGATTGCGCTCATTGGTGGCATCATGGGTATGGCATGGAAACCTCCGCGCCATTCAAATACTGCCAGTGCAAATCCAAATCCAGGAAGGTAGGCCCACTCTGACCGCAGCACTATTACGAGAAATTCATACTGAAGTTCAGGTAGAACGGAACTCCCACGGAGATTGAATATGAAGTCACACCCAGGGCTTTTGCCACAGCTTCCAGTATTTTCTTGATCCTGGTTAGAAATGAGCTGATGATGGTGGTGATATGCGGAAGAGTCTTTGCAACACTGCTCATGAAGTTGAGAAAGCCCATGAGCTTGGAAAATGCCGCATCGGGAAGGCTGACGAGATCCTTCTCGGCTTCGCTTAATTTGGATTCTATGAGGCCTATCCAGCTTGCATCATCCACGTCGGCCAGCTCATCAATGTTGCTGTTGCCATCCCTCAGCCAGTCTTCCATTATGTCGATTATTCTCCTGTCCACGTCCATGCGATTCTCCTGCCTGAGAAGATCACCAGCAATATGAATAAATTTTCTCCATGGCGCTGTTCCCATATAATGGGACATTAGGAACTGTATAGCTCAAATCAAGCTTGTTCCTTATTAATGGAAGAGAATTGATCAAAAGGATCATGATCCAGGTTTAAATAAGTAAGTTAAATATCTAATCATGAAGCCTCTTCTCAAGGCGATAATAGTCATAATAATAGCCGTTGGAGTTGCTGTGCCCAGCGGATATATTGCCTACCGATCATTTACAACATCAAACCCTTCCATGATCAATTTCGTACCTGAAAATTCCTCGGCAGTCATAAGGGCTGATTACAATGGAACACAATTCTATTTGTTCAATTCTGGAAATAACACGGGAATAGTCATAAACATCGGAGTCAACCAGGTCTCAAGCGTTTTATCTGGCGCCGGATCAAACAATTCGGGGAATACATCATTTTCAGTTACGCCAACCTACCTGAAATCCTATGACGGATACAGGATATATTATCTTTCAAATATCTCAATATCCCTTAACAGTACGCTGGGCAACCTGTCCAGTATTCACGCGTTGAACGCCATAAATCTCAGCAGTTTCATACATAATAACACAATTTACATAGCTGAACTTTCAGGCACCACTGTGTCCATTGGCACCCTGAGAAGTGTCGAGTACTCAATATCAGCAATGACTGGCGGAAAGAGTTTCAGTGCAAAGGAATCCGCATATTTCAAATCTGGATCAAATGTCTCCATATACCTGAACTATTCCAACGCTTATTTCCGGTCATTTACAGGAAACATTTTCTATAATTCCTCCAGTTTTCAGGTTGTGTTCAGCAACCTTACCATTGCACAGAACGCTTTTAAGGCCGTCAGCTTCATCAGTAATGTAACTTCGGTATCCCTGAGCGGTACTGAGTTGAATGTTACCATGTCTGTTGGGATGAATTACCTTAATGGAAATCTTACAAGGCTGTTGGGTAACGCACCTTTGAATCTTAATGGAAGGGATCTGTGAATTCATGACTGGGACGGCCCGAACACTCAGGGTAGCCACTGCCTACTATTTCAGGAATTACTACAGATCAAAGAGTTTTTACCTGATGCTCATAATTGCCATCCTAGTTTCAGTACTGCTTACATATTTTTCATTGAAGTACATCAACAGGCTTGACCTTATCATACCTAAGGGCCTCCTGTCAGCACTTGGGAATTCTGGAAAGGAGGAAATATTTGGATATCTCTGGGCATTCGTGCTGCTTGACCTTCCCGTGTTTGCTTCTGTGTTTTTCGGATCAACAGCAATATCAAGCGAGATAGAAAACAAGACCGCATTTCATATCTTCCCGCTTCCCATTGGAAGGGTCACTCTGCTGATTTCCAAGTACCTGGCTGCCGTGGCTGTTACATTCATAACAGTATTGATCTATGTTGCATTCCAGGCAGCAGTTTTCGAGTACCTGTTTCCGGGTCCCCTTCTTCTTCCATTTTACCAGTCCCTGGGGCTTCTTCTCATATTCGTATTTTCCATTACCGCTTTCACGTTCCTCATCAGCAGCATTTTCAACAAGAACACCTATGCTTACATAACGGTATTTCTCATTTATTTCCTGGTTTTCAATGCTTATGAAATAATAGTGGAATTTCTCTACAAGACCACGCCATACTATCTCCTCAACGTGGCAGCAGACGCCATGGAAAAGGTTTACCTCAACATTTCAACAAATCCATTTTCCACCTCATCATCCACATTCGCTCCAGCCACGGTGGGCACCCTGTACACTTCCATCGGTGTCATGGTTGCATACGCCATAGTATCATTCGCAGCAGCCCTTATCATATTTGACAGGAAGGAGGTGAAATAATGCCCTCAGTTCTGGTGGAAAAAGTCACAAAGAATTACCGAGATGTAAGGGCCCTTAATGAGGTAAGCCTGAACCTTCAGGAACCTGGATGCATTGGAATACTGGGGCCCAATGGAGCAGGAAAGACAACCCTGCTGAAGATTCTCACAAACATAGTGAAACCCACTGAAGGTGTTGCTCTGCTAAATGGCATAAATGTTTCCGATGAACCGGAAAAGGCCCTCATGGATGTTGGTGCCCTTGTGGAGCAGCCGGAGTTTTATCCCTACCTGACTGCTCTTGAAACGCTGAAATTTGTGGGCAGGGTCAAGGGTGTAACGGAAAAGAATCTCAATTCAGAAATACAGCGTGTTTCCCGGATGACAGGTATTGTGGAATATATTGGAAGGAAGACAGGCAATTTTTCTCGTGGTATGAAACAGAGGTTAAGCCTTGCCTGCGCCCTCATCAGTGATCCACACATAATAATTCTCGACGAACCCACATTCGGCCTTGATCCCAGGGGAATGAAGGAGATGAGGGACCTTATAAAATCCCTGAATCAGAGCAAGGAAAGGATAATCATACTTAGCACTCACCTCATCTACGAGGCGCAGGAGATATGCGACAGAGTGATTATCATCAACAAAGGTGATATTGTCCATGACACCATCAATTCACCCTCAGAAAATATAATAGAAATAGAATTTGAGGATCCTGCAGGGAAGGTTTCACTACCTGACCATATGGCGGACCAGACCTTCGTGGATGGGAAAAGCGCAATGTTCAGGTTGAGGTCAGGCACTTCAAATTCTGATGTGATCAACTATCTCTCAGCGCAGGGATTCAGGATCAGATGGGTGAAGCCACAGACAAATCTCGAGAACCTTTACATCACCCTAACCTCTTCATGATCTCCCATAGGAGATTATACGAATCACTGGAAAACATTAATTCCTTTGATGAAATTAGCGACATATATTTAGAAGGTCGTATATTTAATGAGTAAGTTCAGGGACATGCTTATGAGATTCAGGGGGTTTCTGGGTGTTTTTTACCCCATGATCTTTGCTGCGAAGTACCTGGCCGGCAAGTGGCCGGTAATGATCTCAGTCATTGCCGCAGGCATGTTTGCCTCAGCTACCCGGCTTCTGATTCCTGTGTATATTGGAGATGCAGTTACAGCCATTGAATCCATGAGCTATTCCGGTGTCCTGCATGTTTCCATTCTCATAATTATTGTCTCTTCAATTACCGGTGGCCTGCAGTTTGTTGTGAGCTATGGCTCACAGTACATAAGCCAGAGATTTGAATTCAGCATGAGAGATTCAGTATTTCACCACCTTATGAGGAAGAGGTTCAAATTTTTCGAGACGCAGACTTCCGGGGATCTCCTTTCAAGAACAACCATGGACATTCATGCCATAAGAAATTTCCTTAACATGCTGTTTTCCCAGATGCTTCCAACAATATTTCTCATTGTCTTTGCCCTCTATTTTCTTCTCACCATCAATCCTTACTTTGCCCTCATCTTCCTGCTTTCAGTTCCCCTGCTTATCTATGCAGGAATGGCATTCCAGAGAAAGCAGAGATCCAGGTGGAGACGCATAAGGACATACTACGGCCAGATGAATGAAAGGCTGCAGGAGAACATTGTTGGGAACCGCGTGGTGAGAGGATTCTCTGCCGAGGATCTTGAAATCGGGAGGTTCTCCGACACCACTGAAAGTTATTATGACGAGTACATCGAGGTTGCCAGGCTGCGGGGGTTTTACAACAACCTGATGCCTCTCATAGTGAGCGCTGCAGCCACGGCCATTCTGATATATGGAGGATATATCGATGTTATATCTGCTTCCGACGTGGGGCCACTTGTTGCTGCCGTAAACATTTTCAGCGTGATGAGTTCACCCGTGAGCTCATTCGGAAGGCTCATAGTATTCTCCGAGAACGCCAGGGCCGGAATAGAAAGGGTTTCTTTGCTGACGGATTCAACGGATGAAGAGGATGTGGATACCCGCGACAGGGTTCGTCCTGATGGAGACCTCAGGATTCAGGATGTGACCTTCATCCGGGATGGAAGGAAGATACTGGACAGCGTAAGCATGGTGGTACCAAAGGGTGAGTTTGCGGCCATCACCGGAAAGACGGGAACAGGGAAAACAACGCTAACAGGCCTGATTCCTAGATTCTATGACCCGGATGAGGGGAACCTGTACATCGGCTCAACCGAAATTTCCAGGATTCCACTGGCGAATCTGCGATCAGCTGTTTCCCTGGTTCCTCAAGAGATAAATCTTCTCTCCGGGACAATCCGTGAGAATATAGCATTCGGGAACGAAGATGTTGGAGACGACAGTGTAAGGGATGCAGCGCGTACTGCTGAGATAGCCGATTTCATTGAATCACTTCCCGATGCTTACGATACGCAGGTGGGAGAGAGAGGAATCACACTGTCCGGCGGCCAGAAGCAGAGGGTCGCTTTGGCAAGGGCCATTGTTTCGCATCCATCACTGCTTATTCTTGATGATGCCACCTCCAGTGTGGATCCTGATACGGAGCTCAGGATCTTCAGGAATATCAGAAAGGATCTGAGAGACATTACTGTGCTCCTTGTTACGCACCGCATTTCAGCTCTGAAGTTTGCAGACAGAGTGTGGAAACTGGACGAAGGCAGAATCGTACCTGTGATGGACATCAGCAGGGATCTTGAAGGCATAACCAGTGGTGCAGGAATCAGCTACACAGGGGTGGGAAATGCCTCAGACATATGAAGAACTGGAGGATCAGATCATAAAGACTGCCAGGGGCTCTGGATCTTTCCGGAGAATGGTTCGGGAGATATTCCAGATGAGACGGGACAGTGCCGCCCTGGTCACAACTGTCTTGATAACGGCAATTGCAGGAACACTATATCCGCTGATGCTTGGCTTTGCGGTCAACGCCATTATTGCAAGAAATGTGTTCCACCTTGAGCTGTTCGCATCCTTATTCTTTCTTCTTTACCTGGTTCAGTTTTTCTCAAACCGGATTCGTACCATCAGCTCAACTGTGCTGGCGCAGAAGGAGATAAAGAGCCTGAGGGACCGAGCCTTCCAGAGCCTGCAGTACGTGCCGGAGGCGTTCTACAGCAAGGTGAAGACCGGGTACCTCATCAGCAGGATAACAAATGACGCCGAAACTCTGAGCGAGTTCCTGACTTTCCAGCTCCCTTCTGTCATTGCGGGAATATCCACAGTGATTGTCTCCATATCAATTATGTTCTACAAGGACTTCAACCTGACACTCTATGCCCTCATCATAATTCCTGTCCTGATGGCATTCACCATGTCTATTCAGCCCAGGGTGAGGCAGAATTATCTCAGAACAAGGAAGACCATTGCGGCCATAACAGGGAACCTTGCAGAGAACATTTCTGCCATTCGCACCATAAAGGCGTTCAATGTGGAGAAGAGAACTGAGGATAACTTCAGGGTCCTGAACGACCGGAATTTCAGGGCCAATATGAAGGCATCCAGGTTATCCTCCGCTTACGGGGCATCTGTCAGGATCATAGAGGCTGCCGGCATTGCCATTGTTCTTCTTGCCGGGGCATTGCAGCTAATACACGGCGTTACTTCAGTGGGAATTCTGGTTGCATTCGTTGTCTACGTCCAGGAGTTCTTTGATCCCGTAATTCAGCTTTCCCAGCTTTATAACTCCTATCAGTCTTCACTTGTGGGAATAAGCAGGATATACGGAATAATTGACCAGCCAAAAGATAAGGAGCCTGAGGAAAGCGAAAGCCAGGTCCAGTTCAAGGATTCAATTGTGATCAAAGGAATGTCTTTCTCATATGGTGAAGGGAATGCCCTTGAGAATATTCACCTTACCATAAGGAAGGGTGAGAAGGTTGCAGTGGTTGGGCACACAGGGGCCGGGAAAACCACCCTATCCAATCTTCTGCTGAAATTCTACAGGCCTGAGGCTGGCGGGATACTCATAGACGGCAGGGATCTGAGCTCAATCTCCACAAGGAGCTACAGGAAGCTCATGACACCGGTTCTGCAGGACCCTTTCCTGTTCAGGGGCACAGTACTGGAGAATATAATATTCGTGGACCCCGGCATAACAAGGGAACATGTTCTTGAACTTATCAGCAGGTTTGGACTTGCCGATATCTTTTCGTCCCTGCCCCAGGGAATAGACACCAATGTGGGGGAAATGGGAAGAAACCTTTCCGAGGGCCAGCGCCAGGCGGTCTCCATACTCCGGGCATTTGCACGTGATCCAGAAATACTCATACTGGATGAACCGACTTCACAGATCGATCCGTATTCTGAGAAGCTCATAATAGAGGCGCTCAGGGAATTCGTGAAGGAAAAAACACTCATTCTCATAACTCACAGGTTCTCAATGATTGTTCTGGTGGACAGGGTCGTGGTACTCAAGGATGGGAGCATAGCAGAGGAGGGGACATTCAAGGAACTGATGAAGAAGGAGGGGCTCTTCTCCAGCCTCTATAACATCCAGTACGGTGATGCTTGAATGCACATGATGACCTGGCGGCCTGCGGCTTTAACTCATAATGTATTTATGGACTGTACTGATTAGCAGGGGAAAATGAACAAGGATTTTGCCAGGAAGCTTGTGGCCATTGTATCCAATTCTAAAAAGGGTGCAGCATCCTATACACAGCAGGATTTTATCACCTCGCTGTCCTTCAAGAAAAACCTGATTGATCCTGAAACGGTCAAGGAATTCCTTGAAGCGGCGGTGAAGGAGGGCATACTGGTGAAGAAAGACAGCGCTTACGTTCCAAATTTCAGCACCTCCGGAATAATTGTTCCGCTTGATTTCTCGGTCACACGTGATCAACTTTTCCAGGAATCTGGGGACAGGCCTCTCGTGGACAGGCTTCTGGAAGCAATATCCGCTTCAGGGAAGCTCACCAAGAAGGAGGCCATAACCAGGGCAAGAGAAGTTCTCCAACCCATGAAGTATATCAGTTTTGAAACCGCTCTTCTTTCCGTCATGTCCGACGAGGGTATAGACATCAAAGAATACCTTAATGAAGTCGGTACAAGATGGTCAAACCGCAGCATGGAAAAAAAATCGTAGGGCTTTGATGATTGTTGGATTAATCCAGGCTCAGTCCTGGTTTGACCTCTGGGCGATCTTTATGGCTTCCTCAACATTTTCCAGCTCCATGGCTATGTCTGAAGCCAGATCGTATATGAAAGAAAGCGATTTGCGAAATTCCTTCTTTTCTTTCTTGTTCTTGATTCCTGACGCGATTTTGTCTATTTTGTCAAGAGCTTCCATGGCTGACTGAAGCGCCTTTTCTTCTTCGCCACCGGAGCGGATTATTCCTATCTGCCCACGTTTTGCCTCAAAGAAATTCTCCCAGTCTTCAGTCTCTTCGGATATCTTAAGAACCTGTTCGTACATTTTAGAAGCCTCATTTCTGGTTTTTGCGGAAGCGGCCTTCATTTCTGCAATGGCATTCAGGGAAGTGCAGAACAGGAAGGGGTCCTTAAGGGAATCTGAGAGCATCAGGGCTTCGTTGAAGAACGCCTCACCCTCCTCTTTCTTTGATGCATCGAGCTCGATGTAACCCAGATTGATCAGGTCCATAACTTCCAGTTCCTTCTCTCCATTTTTTCTGTGAATTGATAGTGAAATTTCGGCAAATTTCCTTGAATTCTGGTCATTCTTGCTTTCAAGGGAGTTGTAAGCCTGCGATAATTTATATGCGAGATCGGCAGTGTCATCATTTTCCTCCTTTCCCACAAGATCGAAAGCTTTCTGGTATTCTCTTATGGCATCTATGAGCTTGTCTTTCTGGAAGAATTTGTCGCCATTTTCGATTATATCCTCAACACTCTGGTCCATTAATTTACCTAGCTGCATGATTTTATCTGCATATAAATAAATTCGGTGAGTTCTGCCTCTCCATGAAATGTATGAAGATCCCTCCCAAATTTACGATCAAAATCGGCTGAAAATAGAAAGGCAGATTCAGGCACTTGATTTTCTTATTGATTCCAGTAAATCCCGGGCTCTTGCCATGCTTATATTTCCCTCGCTTACCATGGTTTCACTTATTCGGTCAATTTCGTTCCCCTTTGCTCCAACGGACACGGCAAGACTCCTGGCATGCAGCCCCATATGCCCCTTCTGAATGCCCTCTGCAGACAGAGCCCGCAGTGCAGCAAAATTCTGTGCAAGACCAACTGCTGCCAGAACCTGAGCAAATTCTGATGAAGAACCCACACTCAGTATCTTTCGGAATATTGCCGCCTTTTTGACTGTGTTTGTAGAGCCACCAACAGTACCAACTGCCACAGGGATTTCAATTTCACCGATCAGGTCTCCATTCTCATCCTGGCTGTACCTAGTAAGTGAAAGGTGTCCGCTCAGATTATTATAGGTATGAGCATTAGCTTCCGCAGAACGCCAGTCGTTCATGGTTGCAAGGATCACGGCGTCAACACCGTTCATGATGCCTTTGTTATGCGTGGCAGCGCGGTAGGGATCGACGTCCGCCATTTCATAGGACCTTATGATCCTCTTCACAACCTCTTCTCCCCCTATGAGATCTTTCCTGAACTTTGCTTTTGAACGTGCTATCCTGTCTGGCGTGAGATTGCTCAAAATCCTCAGGTTCGTCTTGCATCCTGTAATACTCTCAAGGAAGGGTGCAACAGCTTCGCACATGCTGTTGACCACATTTGCCCCCATTGCATCACGTACATCTACCTTCAGATGAAGAACTATGCTTCCTTCTGGGTCGTTGATCTTCCGGATCTCCACATCCCTTGCTCCTGCTTTCATGGATGAAAGAGTCCTGCTCCTGCTGTTGGCCAGGTCAAGAATTTCACCCTTATGTTCTTCAACGGCTTCCCGCACTTTTCCAAAATCTCCGCAACCCATGAGCTGCACCTGCCCTATCATGACAGGATCAGAGGATGTTGACTGGAAGCCCCCAGATGCACGCGCTATCTTGGCAGCGTTGCTGCATGCAGCCACAACAGAGGCTTCTTCTATGGCCATGGGTATGAGATAATCCCTGCCATTAATGAGGAAGTTGACTGCAATTCCAACTGGCAGTTCGACCGTTGAAATGACATTTTCAATGAGTTTGTCAGCGAGGTCAAGAGGAAGTGAACCAGTCTTTGAGATTTCTTCAATGTCGGAGTCATTAAGGCCAGCAAATCTCGCAACAACCTGGGCCCTTTCTTCTGGCGTCAGTTTATAGAAGCCTGAAATCTCTGAAGTTTTTCCGGACATCACCTTGCATGAGGGACAGAAACCTTAAAAATGTACTGACAGAGGGGCACATTTGTCCTATGGCTGGCGACGATTGTAACATGTGCGACCTCACTTGATCATCTAATGTACGCATTCTGTTAACCCGTGAATCAATTAGATGGACAGACAGGTCAGGTATAATGAAAACAAAATCTCACAGGAAATCATTGTGGCCAGACTTCCAGCGTCAATTCTGACTACCGTACTGTAATGGATGCTTTATGTTCCAATTTTCTTCAAAGTCAGTGGCCTTATTCCTGCACACTGATTTTTAACTTCCAGGCATTGTTTCTAATGCAACAATTCAGAAATTTTCGGATTGCAATACTTGAATGCCAGTAATCATGCAGAAAATGCACCGAACCTCTTCATATATTAGAGCTGAAGGCATTTAGTGCAGATGCGAGCCATCCCAAATATTATGCTGTTGGAACCTGCAAAGATTATTAATTGGCGGCACAATGCAACATCCCGATGTTAAGAAATAAAAGCGTTGTGTCCATCAACGACATCGGTGACGATGAACTTTCAGAGATTTTCAAGGCCGCAGAAAACATGGAGAAATCACTCAAGTCAGGCAAACCGCTTGAACTTATGAAAGGAAAGATTATGGCAACTTTCTTTTACGAGCCAAGCACCAGAACCAGGCTCTCATTTGAGAGTGCCATGCAGAGGCTCGGAGGTTCCGTAATAAGTGTTCCTGAGGCAAAGTCATCATCCGTGGCCAAGGGTGAAACACTTGCGGACACAGTGAGGATGGCAGAGGGATATTCTGATATAATTGTAATCAGGCATCCAATGGAGGGTGCAGCAAGGCTGGCCTCCAGATTTACATCCAAACCTATTGTGAATGCCGGTGACGGATCAGGGCAGCATCCCACTCAGACCGTTCTTGATCTGTACACAATCCGAAAGGAACTTGGTGGAATCAGTGGAAAGACCGTAACAATTGTAGGAGACCTGAGGTACGGAAGAACGGTGCACTCCCTTGTGCTTGCTCTTTCAAGATTCAATGCCAGAGTGAACCTTGTTGCACCACCAATTCTCAAGATGCCGGACCATGTTGTTTCCATGCTGCCGGCGGATTTCAAGCTGAATGTTACCGAGAATCTTTCTGAGGTGCTGCCGGAAACTGATGTGCTTTACGTTACAAGAATTCAGAAGGAGAGATTTTCAGATCCCAATGAGTACCAGAGTGTCATAGGCTCATACAAGATAAATTCTGAAACGGTTTCAGCAATGAAGGAAAAATCCATCATAATGCATCCACTTCCAAGGGTCGATGAAATCTCTCCCGATGTTGATTCATCACCTAAGGCAGCATATTTCAGGCAGGCCAATAACGGTGTTCCGGTTAGGATGGCAATAATATCACTTATTCTGGGGTGAATGAAATGGATGAACAGACCTTAAAAATTTCAAAGATAAAAGACGGCACTGTAATTGATCATATTCCGCCTGGAAAAGCGCTGAGGGTTCTTTCAATACTGAAAATAGATGATCACGTTGAGAACTCCATCAGCATTGGCATCAGAGTGACATCCAAGAGGCTGGGTACCAAGGATGTCATAAAGATAGAGAACAGGGATCTTGAGAAGTTCGAGGTGGATAAGATTTCACTTATTGCGCCGGACGCCACCATCAGCATAGTGAGCAACTATGAGATCATAGAGAAATTTCCTGTGGAGCTACCCCAGAGAATTGTTGGGATAGTAAAATGTTCCAATGCCAATTGCATTACAAACATGAAAGAACCTGTGCAGGGGGAGTTCAGTCTCATTAGCAAAAAGCCTCTTCTCATCAGGTGCAACTTCTGTGAAAGAACTATGAATGAAAGGGAGATAACTGCCAGCCTTGTTTAGGCTGACAGCTGGTATTTTAAAAGTTCAGAGGCATTGGAGAGCCTTGTGGAATAGACCTCTACGTCCCTGGCGATTCTGACATTTATTTTTCTTATTACGCCATCTTTCTCTCGGGCATATTCCTTGTTTTTCTCTATGAGCCTCTCATTGTCATAAATCCTTGGCTTTCCACAGGCGGCTTCAAGCTTCTTGATTCCGCTTTCTGCAGTCTTCCTTCTTTTTAAGTCTTCTCTGGATGGCTTTATTATAACGTTCAGATGGGGAATGTTTCTTTCCTTGAGAAGAAGTGAAAATGCCATGTGCAGATCCTGAGCGAAATCACCGCCAAACCCGCTTATGAGTATGTAGGAATTGGATTTCTCCACTTCACAGAGGAGTTCCCTTGCCGTGGCCTCAGCATCACCAGAGCCTTCAATGAATGTGGTGTTAACGGTAGCCGCTTCCAGTGGATCCTGCCAGCAATCAAACTGATCAATGTTCTTTCTATACTCATATTCCTCTCTGGATATGATGGAAACCTTAACTGGCTCAGGCTCTGCCAGTATTATCTCGGCATCCTGGGCCTGCACCGTTGGTGAAACCGCCCGTTCCTTCTTCAACTGGACAGATCGGTAGACTGTCCTCCGTATCTGAAGAGGCCTTATGTTTCTCAGGACTTTGTCTCCTGCAGTTCCAAAAGCTATGACAACGTTATCCATTCTCTCGGAATAGTATTTCCTTATGAGACCTTTGACAACGCCCTCTATGTTCTGAACACTTATTGTTTCCATTTATGCACCTTTCCTATATTCTTTTCTTGGCAGCATTTATCCCCAATTTATCCTGAAGAGAATCGAATTTCTCCAGGTCTTCAACAACTGAACTGTAACTCTGAAGTTTCTCTGATAGTATTTCGTGCAGAGCGTTGTTCTTCATTGCTCGTTCCAGCAGCATTTCTATGACCTCTTCCTTTGTCTTGAAAAAGCCTTTCTGAACTGCGGATGTTATGATAGTGTCCATGTTCTTGCTGAGTTTGAGTCCAGGCTCTGATTGATCTATTATTCCAACGCGAGTTCTGGAAATGTAATCCAGAACTGAATGTCTAATGAATTCGGATCGACTCCCAAACCGCTGGTTACTGGCCAGGAATTCATCTATTTCCCGTAGGTCTTCGTCCGCAATGCGGATGGTCAGTTTGGTATCTTTGTTGTCAAGAGTCAATTCTGTTCTTAAGATTATAACGTTATATGTATTTAAATTTTTTTCTGTGTACATACATTTTTCGCGAGATGTAATGACAATAGTATTATTCTAATGCAGTTAAAACTGACTATTTTCAAGCATAAATCAAATTTCATTACAACTTTGCTTTATTTGATGATTTATGCTGGTCAATACCTTGTACATTTTTATTATTTATACTACATATTAAAGTTATGAAAACTGCAAAATTTCCCGCCTATTACCGTAAAAAGCATGATCGTCAAGGGAATATCCCAGATACAAATTTTCCGAATTTGCTTCCTTTCTCATGTTAATGCCATGATCTAAGGTTATTAACGCCCTAATAATGACCATACCATGGATAATCAGGATTATGAAAAATTGCTTAAGAAAGCCGAAAATGTGCTTTCAAAATCAAATATGAACCAGCAGAGGCTCCAGATTCCAGATCCAGATGTGATACAGGAGGGGAAGGCAACAATAATCAGGAACTTCATTGACATTGCTGACATGATGAACCGCGATCCCAAACACATCGCAAAATTCCTGATGACGGAATTCGGGATTGGCGTTACCATATCCGGCAAACGGCTAATTATAAACAGGAAGATATCAGGCGACCAGATCTCTTCCAAGATAAAGCAGTATATGGATTCCTACCTGTTCTGCTATGAATGTCACTCACCTGATACGGAAATACAGAAGATAGGAAGAACCTATGTTCTGGCGTGTAAGGCCT
This sequence comes from Thermoplasmatales archaeon UBA509, assembly GCA_002498845.1. GTDB lineage: Archaea > Thermoplasmatota > Thermoplasmata > Thermoplasmatales > Thermoplasmataceae > UBA509. The sequence goes on from DAJC01000047.1 coordinate 42,972, forward strand.
GCGGAGCCCAGCATCCCATAAGGGTTGTAAGTGATGCAAGGGATGATGAAACAACCATAGAGGAAGGAAAAGAATACACCGTGGAGATCACCAAGGTGGGAAGCTCGGGAGAAGGACGAGCATTTTACAGGGGTTTCAATATATTTGTTCCCGGGGTGAAGAAGGGCGAGACCGTAAAGGTGCTGATTAAAAGGATAAGAAACAACACGGCCATTGCTGAGGTACGTGACCGGGAGAAGCAATAAACACATGTCCTCTGGAGTCATATTTGTCGACACTAATAGCCTGATTTATGCCATCAGGAACCGTGTTGACATAAGGGCGCAACTTCTGGAGTTTCCGGAGATAAGAAAAATTCTCATACCAAAGTGTGTCTTGGATGAGCTGGTTGGTCTTTCAACCCGCCTTCCTGAAGCCTCCGGTGCCCTGAAAATGGCCTCAAAATTTCAGATTGTGGAATCCGAGGGGTCAGGCGATGACTGCATACTGAATATTGCCCTGGCATATGAGGCTGCCATTCTCACCAACGACAGGGAGCTCACGGAGAGGGCACGGTCCAATGGTATCAGGACATTTTCCATAAGGGGAAAAAGCAGGATAGATATCTCCAGTTAATGCCGGGATGGCAAAAAAGAATACCGCCCCCTGAATCAGGTGACAATCACAATGACATCGGAACTTCCTTATTACAGGTACTGGGCCATAAAGTCCATCAAGACCATTGGCGGATCGAAACAACAGGTCTCCCTTTCGTCCGGAGATCTTGGAAAGTTTATGGGAATAAGCCAGCAAACCGCATCACGGCTCATCCTTGATCTCCTTAAAGAAGGCCTGATAACCAGGCAGATGAATGGAAGACGACAGGAGATTTCCATCACAGCCAGAGGAATGGATCTACTTATGAGAGAATACACGGACCTGGGAATAATACTGGAAAAGCCGACGAAGATGAAACTTGCCGGAACTGTACAGAGTGGCCTTGGTGAAGGAAGATATTACATTTCAAGGAAGTATTACGTAATCCAGTTCCAGGAAAAACTTGGATACATACCATTTCTTGGCACCCTGAATGTTAAAATCGATCCGTCCCATGAAATTTCACTGAGGAAACTGAGAACCATGGACGGAATCCATATTGACGGGTTCACCACTGAAGATAGAACCTACGGGCCAGTAAAATGCTTCCGTGGACAGCTGAACGGGACTGTATGTGCGGTAATCTTCCCGGAAAGATCTGTCTACAGCGACGTCATGGAAATAATATCGCCAGAGTACCTCAGGGAAAAACTTCATCTTGAGGATGGCCAGAAGATAATAGTGGACATTGAAGGCCCATTTAACTAGAAATCTACGTCTATCCTCCCTTCCAGAATTTCCTGAACGACCTTCATGTGCCTTTTTTCAACCTCTTCACTGTTAAGTCCGCATTCATAAAGTTCCTGGTAGATCTCGTAATTTTCATCTTCCGGCTTATCATCCAGCCGTCCCTTGAACACCCTTGAGAAACCGCAGGTCCTGTCGGCGTCAAACCCTAGCCTGTAGTTTGTTTCAACTGTAACATCCTGATCCTTTAGATATTCCCTCTTAACGTAAATGTCTTCCACCATTTTTCACACCTAAATGTAATTGTCAAGCCCGTGTACCCAGGCTTCCCTGAACTCTTCAACGGTTCCATCCAGAACCGGCATCTGCAGATCCTTTATGGTGATGCTGTTTTCAATGGTGCTGCCTATACGGGTGATCTGTATGCCGTCAAGCATTTCCATGAACTTTTCGTCATTTTCCTGTGAAACCTCAACCAGGATGCGCTCCCCTCCCTCTGAGAACAGCTTCTCTATGGTTCGTGCCGGAGAAATTTCTGAAAGGTCCACACTGAATCCTATGCCTGAACCGAATGACATTTCCAGCAGAGCCTGAATTAGCCCGCCTGACGAAATATCATGGGCTGCAAGAATAAGATCCATGCCTGCTGCCCTGATGAATGGCCCTGAGATGGATGCCAGTTCTTCCATGTCAAACCACGGTACAGATGATGACTTGATTCCCAGAAACTTCAGGAGTCGGCTTCCGCCAAGTGACGATGATTCCTTCCCTATAATGTATATTGAGCTACCAGCTTTCTTGAAATCTGTGCTTACTGCATGCGCAACATCAGGGGTAATTCCAACCATCATAATGTTGGGGACAGGCTTGATGTCTGTTCCGGAATACTGGTTGTAAAGGCTCACGTTTCCTGCAACAACAGGAAGTGCCAGTTTCCTGCAGAATTCAGATATTGCAGATGATATCTGCACAAGCTGCCCCATTATGATGGGATCTTCGGGATTGCCAAGATTTATGCAATCCACCACCGAGTTGGGCATGCTTCCTGTGGCCAGTATATTCAGGTATGCCTCAGTCATTGTGGCCAGGGTCCCAGCAAGAGGATCAATTGCCACCATGTCATATCTGGAACCTGCAGTGATGGCAAGGCCGCGGTTGGATTGTTCCACCGGCTTAATGATGGCGGCATCCGAGTGGGTCTCGTGGTTCGGCTCCCCGGACAGTGGCCTTACAACGGTGCTTCCACGCACTGTGTGATCATATTGCCTTGTTATGTTGAAACGCGCACAGTTTTCCGGGTTCGCAAGGAATTTCGTCAGCAATTCCTTGAGGTTGAAATTCTCAGCAGGAAGCACATAGTCTATAATTTTCCTATCCGGTATCTCATAGTTCCTGCAGTATACGGGCCCCGATGTCAGGAAATCCAGATCGAGGTCCAGCACAGTTAATCCATTATGGCGAATGATGAGATTATTTCCCTCCACAATTCTTCCTATAACAGAAAATTCTATGTCCCACTTTTCGAAAATCCTTGAAAGCTCAGGCAGGTTTGAAGGATCAATTGCCATGAGCATCCTTTCCTGGCTCTCGCTGATCCATATTTCCCACGGCTGCATTGCAGGTTCCTTCAGTAGAACGTTTTCAAGGTCGATCTCAGCGGCAACGCCACCTGAGAGACACATTTCTCCAACAGAGCTGGAGAGACCTCCGCCGCCTAAATCTTTCATGCCGTCCACTATATGCGCGTCACTTGCCTCGAGGACTGCGTGAATCAGGGGTTCCTTCACAATTGGGTTTCCCAGCTGGACCACAGATTTATTCTTCCCGCTTTTCTCCTGGAGATTTGCCGAGGCGAAGTTTACTCCATGAATCCCATCACGGCCCGTCCTTCCACCAGCCAGGATAAAAATGTCACCGGGCTTTGATACAAAGCTCCTTATTATGCCATCTTTGCGAACAATGCCAATGCAACCTGCATTGACCAGTGGAGAATGATTAAATGAACGGTCGAAATCCACAGATCCGGCAACGTTTGGTAAGCCAACTCTGTTTCCGTAATCCCTGATGCCGCCAACAACACTGTTCAGAATGAACCTTGGATGCAGTGTCTTTTCCTTCCATTCCTCTGCCCAGACTTCACCAAAATATATTGAGTCAACCAGTGCAATGGGCTGCGCCCCCATGCAGAGGACATCCCTGATTATGCCGCCAACTCCCGTTGCCGCACCACCATATGGCTCAATGGCGCTTGGGTGGTTATGGCTCTCCATTTTCAGGACATAGGCATAATCATCATCGAATGCGACCACTCCTGCATCATCCTCCATTGCGAGAATGGCATCATGTTTCTCCAGTCCGCCAAAATATTTTCGGAGATAGAATTTTGACGATTTGTAGCAGCAGTGTTCGCTCCAGGCCTGCGCCATTGCCTGCATCTCCACATCTGTGGGGTCCCTGCCAATTCCTTTAAAGTAGTTCTGGAGCATTATCATTTCCTCCTGAGACAGCCCCAGAGACATGGACTGACTCAGTTTCTCTAAGTACTGAGGAGTCTTGCCGAGAATCTGCACCTTAATCTGTGTTTCAGCAGCTTCCGTCATTTTTTCAGTATCCTTATTGAATATTTCTGTATCACTGGATTAGTGAGTATCTTTTCCGCAACATCTTCAGCTATTTTCTTTGCCTCAGATTCACTGCCTTGAACATTCAGCTGGTATGATTTTGATGTCTGCACCGATTTCACACCTCCATATCCCAGAATATTGAGATTCTTGAGAATTGTGAGCGCTTCTGGATCCTCAACACCCGGAAGGTATTCCACCTTTATGACCACAACAGGCATGGCTCCTTAGTGTTATTGGAAATTAAAATCTATTCATATTGCTGGAATGTACAGCCTTGATTATTGGCATCAGTCTCTGGTATATGTCCGTACATCCTTCCACAATTGTACCTGTCACAATTATGTCTGCTCCGGATTCTGCAATCTTCCTGGCGGTTTCAGAATCCCTTATGCCTCCTCCAACTATTATTGGTACTGAGGTTTCATGCTTTACTGCAGAGATTACGTCCGGAGATACCGTGGAAGGGGATCCGCTACCCGATTCAAGATATACAAGTTTCATGCCCATCATTTCAGCCGCAAGTGAATATGATACAGCAGGAACAGGATCGTTGCCATCAAGAAGGTCCGCCTCACCAACTTTCCCCACTGTCATGCCTGGAAAGAAGACCAGGTAGCCCATGGGAATTGTTTCAATCCCCATTTTTTTCAGATGAGGCGCGGCCCTCACCTGGTGTCTGAAAAGAAACTCTGGTGACCTGGAATTAAGCAGACTCATGAAGTATATGGCATCGGCATGGGGACTGATCATCGCGGATGATCCGGGAAATATTATGATCTTCCTTTCGCATTTTTTCTTTATCTCACGGATGGTCTGATCCATCCTGTTCCTGTCAATTTCAGTAGAACCACCAATCATTATGTAGTCCGTTCCAGCCCTTTCGGCTTCTTGGGCAATATCAGCAGACTGTTCCGGAGCCTGCCTTGCAGGGTCAATGAGGGTCATGTGGATCTTCTGCTTTTTCAACCTTTCAAGGATTTCAGAGTACACGTTCAAGATATACCGCCCACTGCGAATGAAGCCAGACTAATGATCATGGCCAGTTTTGATACCTGCTGGCTCTTTTCCGGATCCCTTGGAATCATTGCCACAGAAGCAAGGAACAGGGCATCGGAGAAGGCAACAGATATGAGGTAATATATGCCGAATATTTTAAGGTAATACGGAAAATAGGATATTATCACTGCCAGGATTACTGAAGCAGAAGCAAAATATGCGGCGAACCTTATGCCCCGCTTCTTGGGAAGCGTCATCCTGTCAACGTCTCCCTTTATGTCCTGGATATCCTTTATAACCTCCCGGGAAAGATTTGCCAGGGTTGCCATGAGGAATAGAATGAGCATTCTGTCTATTGAATTGACAGCTATACCTCCGAATATGAAGATGAGGCCGACAAGCACACTTATCATCACGTTTCCCGAAAGGCCCAGCTTCTTTGTCTTCAACTCATATCCAAGCAGGAAAGCTTCGGCTATTACAACCACGGCACCTGCAAGCGGACTAATCAGAAAAACTGACATTACTATTGCAGCAGCAAACATTACTGCAACTCCTATCTTTGCGGATTTAATGCTTATCTGTCCTGTAACCAGTGGTCTGTGGGGATGATTGATCCTGTCAGTGTCAACATCCACCACATCATTTATGATATTGCCACCTGAAGTAACAAGAAAGACTGCCAGTGCTGCAATTACGATAAAACGTAAAAAATCCACAAAGCTGAAACCTGCGCCTATGAACCCTGAAATGAATGTGGCCACGACACCCATGATGCCATTAACAGGGCGAATAATTTTCAACCAAGGATTCATTCTTGTCGGGAAATGATCGTGTGCTTTTATTAGTATCGCAATCAGGATTCATTTGAATTGAACTTCATTGACCAGGTTGAATTATGCCAGTCAGGTAAAGTGTTGAAGAAATATGGAGATGCCGACATATCTGTGGTTTCAGCGCCCCCATATGTTTCTGACAAACTCTCCTCTCTGGAGATCAGAGCCTTCCTGCTCAAGAATTGTAACTCAATTTCATTGGCTGCATGGAAGATATTTTCCCTTGAATCCGGCAGAGGATGCGGGAAATATCTTCATTTTTGAAATTATAAAAAAAACAGCAAAATAACCTCTCGCAATTTCGCTCAGGCGGAGAAACAGACTGTTAAATGATCGATACAGGTTCCAGCTATCAACAATGGAATGATTCAATATCTGGCCATGGGTGTACAAAAACTTCCTGAAATGAGAGTTGAAGTTGGACAGGACAACGAAGATAGTACAGGCGGCCTGTCCCGAAAAAATCATAACTGGCCTTCAGACAGGATTGTTGATTACATTGCTGTTATTAATGTATACAGGAAAAGTAATTCCAATGCTTGCTTCTTTTCCGTTTATTTGGTATGGCCCTATAACACTCACAGGTTCAAGTCTGATATGGATGTTCATTGTATAATTACCGTCCGGAATGTTGCAGGATATTTCGTTTACTGGCTCTACCTCAATACCGTATTCACTTCCAGTATCAAAAGTTCCGGACGGATTTGTTACCACGCCTCCGTTGAAGTACACCAGTCCAGAATCCCATTTATTCTCGCGGAAAGGAAGCAAATATTTCCCAATAGAAACTGTGACGTTGCTGATAGTGAGAGTCTGTTGAGACCACGGAAATGAGGTGTTCTGTGCAGTCTTAATTATCATTACGCTGTAGTCCCACACATAAATTGTGGATGAATTTATGCCGCCGTATCGTGGGAGCGGCCCAATCATGGTGGCAAAGTATTTAGCAGAAACAGCGGGTGAATAAGCCCAAAATGAAAGATTATCAGTATAATTCCCCGAAAGATTTGAACCATGCACGGTTTCTACTGGAAGGATCGGAAATACCTTTGGTACTGACCGACCCTGCGCAATGGTGAAAAGAGAGAAGATCATGATAAGAACAAGTAACAAGGATACCACTCTGTGTGCGTTAACTGAACTTGCAAATCCGCGCATTCTTTTTTGGAAATAGTTCAGGGTTAATCGTGATAATGAATCACCTTTCGACCTGATCCTTCTTGCCTTAATCATGGTAGGTTCTGCAAAAATCATTGAAAATCCCAAAAAAATCAGAAGTACAGAATAAATTAAAACGTGCTGTGCAGTGTTGTAGTTATTTGGCCCACCAACCAGTTCATCAGACGGATATGGTGGGTGGCTGAAGATATATGTTGTGTAACTTGAAGGGTTTTCTGCGGATATTGCAACAACATAATACGAGCCGGAGAGATCCTGGTAGAGATATGTATCTGTTCCACCTGCATATTTTATGGGAGGGATAGCTAGATGGTCTGCATCGTTTCTGTTCAGTTCGGAAATCTTTGAGGCAGGTATGAGATAGAACTCCGCATCGTGTAAAGATGATGACCATTGAATTTCCCCTGTACTCCTTATCCATATGTTGATTTCTGGAGATATGTAGATGCCGGTGCTGTCCAGGCTGAAGCTGCCAGATATAATCTGCTGGCTGTATACATCAGAGGCAGAAAATGCTGCTAAGAAGAATGAGAACAGGATTATCACTATACCAAGGTACTGAATCCACCTGTGCATTCCGATAGATTCAATCTGTGTATTATAATAAACTTTTTGTTGGATATAATTTACAATAAATAAAATAATACCCTACCCTAATAAAGGCATAGTGAAGTCATGATTAGTCTCAGCAGCCCGTCATGCCGAAAGAGGTCTTAATGCATCTTCTTCCTTTTGACAGAACTGAACAGATCTGGACTTCCGCCCGCTTATGGACATATGGTATCCTGTGACCTGAGATTTAAAGAGATTTACAGCAGTTCATCCTCATTGCAAGTTAACTGGCTTCCCTGCTCAGAGGACTGCAGAACCCATTCTCTTAACATTTGAAACCATGTTTGAATTACCACTTATGCTCAGTAATATGTGAAGCTGTAATCACCTGACAGCGTGAATTTATTTCCATATTGGATTATGTCTTCCGCAATGCCGAGACAAATGCCTCAGTAAACTGCTGCCATGTACCGGAGAACTTTATTCCAGTTGTAGAAAAGTGTGTTCTGTACGCGCTGAAGCCAGTTTTAACAAGTTCTTCTATAAGATCATTCACCCTGGGAAGACTCATGCCCATTGACCTTGCCGCATCAGTCATTTCAAAGAACATCAGCGATGCGTTCTCGTCAATAATTTTGGACGCAAAGTTAACGGACGATTCCGAAACAGATCCGGGCCGAAGTGCCAGTGCCTCTGTAATGATGGAGGAATCCTCCAGATCGCCTTTCCATACGGGCCCCTGTTCAATGTCCTCATAGTAATTTGAATACATTTTATTGAAATTCACTGTTGAAACCAGATCAAGGGATCTGTCTGCCTTCATTGATCCGTTCCTGACTCTGACGATAATTCTGTAAAAATGACCGTGCCAGAAGGAGATTATGGGAGTTATGTAGCGGTCCATGGACGCAGCACGCCTGACCACATCCGCAAGCATCAACCTGATACCGGCTTCGTGACGGTGAGCATCGTTGGCAATGAATGCGCCGTACCTTCTCCTTGTTTTGGATGGCACTGAACCTGTCAAGACAGAGAGATCTGTTGCAGTTATGCCAAGATACCCCCCGTTCTTTACAGATGACAGAGCCACATCCAGATAGGGCACTGCTGAACCGTAGGGATCAATATCAATGAAATCATACAGTCCCTTTGATACCACTGATTGAAAGGGCTCCTTATGGACGGACGCTGTGACATTGTTCATTGCGAGATTCTCTTCTATTTTCCGTACGGAAATTGGATTTATCTCGGAAATAGATGATTCGATTCCGAGTTCAGCTGCTACCCGAATTGCCCTCACGCCGGTTGCCCCAAAGCCATCAAGATAGTTTTTCGGCCTGAGTTTTGAAAGTACAAGGATGGTCAGATCCCTGTTAATGACCTGTTCGTTGTTGTAAAAGCCGGCCGATCTTGTTCCCGGACCTTTTCTGTTATGAGTCTCAGGAACAGATATCCTTGCAAACCCTTCCTTTATGATCAATTATGGTCCTTCTTCCCCTCTTATGACCCTGAGAACTTTGAATGGAAGCGTGCTCTTGTTGATGGGCGTTATATCGAAAACGCGGATCCCCTCAAGTGCCCTGATCTCCTGCAAAACAGGGTTTCTGGATTTTTTGTGAAGCGTGACAATGAGAGGTTTTTCTGACTTCAGGGTTGTCTCTATTTCTTCCTGAATGTTTCTTGTGGTATTTTCAAGTTTACCTATCTCATCGATAACAATAACATCAGCGCTTTCCCTGGCCTTTTGAAGACTGGGGACAAGAATCTCCTCAAGAAGGCGTGTATCCACACCCAGCTTGTCTATCTTGATCCGGGAGATTATGCCAGCCTGGGCAAACGTAATCTTCTTCTTGGTACTGATGTCAAAGAGCGAATAGCCCAGAAGCTTGCCGTGTTCTGTTATCTCCGATACAAGAACTCCCTGAACAACTGTCCCATCCTTTTCAAGCATGTCTATTATCTTGTGAAGGGCTTCTGCTTTTATTGATCCCACGGGCCCTGTAATGCCGATTTTAACTGCCATTTATAACATCATCCTTCCACATACATCAGCGGGTAATCTATCTCCGGAACGTACCTGAGCCTTGCTGTAATATTTTCGTCATTGTATTTGATTACTATGGTAACATTCAGCATTTCCCCGGCCAGAGTGATATACTTGTAAACTCCCTGCTTCTTTGATATTATCTCCTTGTCGATCTTGACATGCGCTTCCTCAACAAATGGCTGAACCATGGCGCTCTCTTCGATTGCCTTCTCCAGCGATTCCACGTTGCTGAGGTTCAGGGGTGCCCCCACATACTGGTGGTAGATTGTACCCAATTTAATACCCGCCTCGAATATGGCTCTCTCCCTGTCAGTACAATTGAAAAATTTAGAAGCCGGATCGCGCATCGCTTGTACCATATTGCAAGGATACTCATAAACATTTTTCGATGTATATGCAGACTGCCACAGAGAACTTTAAGTGAGCAGGCTGTTCTGCCGCAATTGTAATCCAGGGAAAAGTACCGTTTTAGACCCCACTTCTCACAGTCCTGTAGAGAAGCCTGGCAATTGCAAACAACACTATGGTCAGAACTAACATGGCGATGGCATACATGTAAGTGGTTGTGTCAGGTACGCCAATGAGTGCAGTTCGTGTCACATCAACAATGTATGTCAGGGGATTGCTAAGAGATATTGCCCTGATCACTGCGTCGCTGGTTGTCGGGATTGGGTAAAATGCCGAACTGGCGAAATCCAGCACGAAGAACAGGGCGATGGTGATTGTGTTGTATGTTTGCATGGTTTTGGCAAGCGTTGATATAATGAGAAACAGCGATGAGAAGAGCATAGTTCCAAGTATGATGGAGAAAAGGGTAAGTGAGACTGAGATCCAAGACAGGATAAAGCCGCCTGATATTGAAACTGAAAGGCCCAGCATTATAAGGCTCCCGGCGACGGCGAAGATGATTGCCACCATTATTATTCCAAGGAGGTAATCCGTTCTCTTGAAGGGACCCACAAGAAGCTGCTCGAACATCCCCCATCTCCTGTCACTCCATAGCATCCCGCCGCCAATATTTCCTGCCGTCAGGGTCTGCATAGCAACTATCCCTGGGCCAAGGAAATGTGTGTATGATACCCTTGAGGAATTGAGTTCCACACCAGGAATTATGTTCTGGAGCATTGTTCCCATTACCAGTAGATAAAGTGCTGGAAGGCCTAGCATGAATATCATGGTTCCCAGATCCATGTTCACCCTGATATTCCGATAGGTCAGTCTCAGGAATGCAGGCGCATGCATCAGGAATTCACCACCTCTATGAAAACATCATCCAGGGTTGCATCTCTCAGGTTGATGCTGTCAATATTTATTCCCTGAGTTTTCAATGAAGAAAGTATCTGGTCCAGGTTTCGCGAAATGGACTTGCCCAGAATTGTTATGGTTTTGCCCTGCCCCTTAACTTCGCTGGCAAGATCAGAAGAAACCAGTTGCTCCCGGAGACGATCCATCCCATCTGGCGATTCGTTCTCCCTTGTTATGATCTCCAGGGTCCTGAGCCCTCCGTATTTTTCCTTTAATTCTGACGACGTCCCTTCCACCCTGATTTTCCCCTCCGACATAATTGCTATTCTGTCACAGATGTAGTCCGCCTCTTCCAGAAAATGCGTCGTGAAAAGGACTGTTAGTCCGTTTTTTACCCTGTCCTTGATGCTGTCGAGTATCCGCCTTCTCATTATAGGGTCCATGCCAACAGTGGGCTCATCCAGAAACAGGATATCCATGTCGTGAACCAGTTCCCTTGCTACCTGCAGTTTCTTCTTCTGTCCGCCAGAAAGCTCAAAAGCACGGACCTTGCGGAATTCTGTCAGCTCAAATAGATCCAAAAGCTCTTCGATTCTTGCACTCACAACCTCACGTGGAACCTCCCAGAGCATCCCGTATATCCTGAGGTTGTTCTCCACTGTGGCAAAGTCGAAGGATTCAGACTGCTGCACCACTCCAATACGCTTCCGTATCTGGATGGACTGTCTGAATGGTTCCATACCAAGCACCTCTATTGTTCCGGATGTTGGCTTTATGAGTGTGGTGAGCATCTTTATGGTGGTACTCTTTCCTGCTCCGTTCTTGCCTAGGAGACCGTAAATTTCGCCTTTTGCAACATCGAATGATATGCCATCCACAGCATTATGTCTGCCGTCGTATGATTTCACAATGTTCCTTGCCTGAATAGCATATTCCTGGGAATGGAGCATCACCCCATATTCGTGATCAAGATTAAAATTCTTCTGGGGAAAATTCACATCCGGGCAAGTTCAGTATGGTTTGTACGGTTTGAATCAACAAAATTCATTGCTGGCAGCTTTCAGCATTGTCAGGGGGACTTCAGCGATACAATGAAATAATACCTTTTGATAATCGTCCATATAGATTATGGCAAAGAACGAGATTTCAATGGTGCCCTTATCAGGGTGGAAAAGGCACTTCTGGGGTAAATTTGTCGGATTTGGCCTCCTATTTATAGGGGCGGGATTTTATGTTGCCTGGTCCATCGTCTTCAATACATGGGCCGATGTTGGTCTTACCTCTTTCGTTATACCAATGGTTATTTTTGGCGTTCTGGAACTTGTTCTCGTTCAGGACAAAATAAAGGAAGAGGATTCGACCTCTACACTGTAATCAGGTGGGATAATTCTCTCCGGAATCTGGAAGAATACGTAATTTTCTGGCATAGTTGCCATCGGAATAAATACATTCTGAGTAGGAGTACCCTTTTCCACCAGCCAGTGTTTCAGGAGGCTCAATGTCGAAATCATCAAGCTTGAGCGCCTCCACATAGCTTTCCGTCAGGCTTCTGGTCCTGAAGAGGAAGATATTGGCACTGTTATAGATTATGGAACGACTTTCATTCGCCATGAAATCCGTCACGTTCTGAGATATGCTGATTATGGCAGTTCCGGAGTGCCTTGAATGCCTCACAAGAGAATCCAGAATCTGAGTGTTGGCCCTGCTTTTGAGAAAGAGATGGCATTCATCCAATATGACTATCTTGTTTCCAGATAGAACGTCCGTTGTGTTCATTACTGCACTTAATATCCCATGCAGTCTGCTATCCCACGATTCGTCTTTGACTGTGCCCGGTCGCACAACAGATATGCGGGAAGATTCACTGGAATTGTGATTATTTTCCCATGTCTTGGTAATACTTTCACGCAGGCTACTGACATCTTCCATATCATTGACCTCGATGACTGAACAGTTAGATTTGAAAAATGAGCAGCTGTATTCTTCAAGTGGATCAAAGATGATTATTGACAGATCACTCCTTTGCTCCATGTATCGTGAGATTATATACTTGGCAAAGAATGACTTTCCTGATCCTGTTTCTCCCAGTATAATCGAATTGTGCGATGGTCCCCTGAAAAAATCCAGATAAACAGGTTGTTCGTTAAGATCATCATAACCCAGCCTTATGCCATGTCTTTGTGCATTACCCGCTGATAGAAACGGAAGAATGGATGAGACTGATCTTGTGTTCATCAGGTAATTAACGTGAGGTTCTATGCCAATTGGTATGGAGTTACCTGAAATCCTCCACCCAGCACTTATTGATACAAATTCAAGTCCGATTTTTTTTATGGCATTTTCCACCCTTGAGATGTTTTCCTTAAGAATTGCAGGATGATCCGCAAATATTCTCAGGGTCGCAGTTGCTATTGTGGGACGAATGCCACTGCTCTGCAGAAGTTCAAGCATATGCTTTCCGTCCTGCACCTGAAGCTTCAGCCTGTTGCCGGAATTTGTGTAACTTGAACCGGCATTTCTCATTTCTGCGGACCTCTCAGCTATGATGCGCTTCAAATATTCCGAGGAATGAGCTACTTCCACATTTTTAGATGATACAGTGATGGCAAAATCTATTCCCATTGATCTGAGTACCTCAATATATGAAGACCCTAATTCATAGTTGGAATCCTTCAGTGAAAGATATGCAAAATATCTTGAAGACTTATTGAAATGCCTGTACCTGCGGATCAGTGAAATCATCTCCATTGAACCTACAGCAACGGAATCAGAACTCCCGGTATTTCCTGACTGCCTGTAACCGTCCTCAGCCAGTATTTCCTGTAGCTGGACAATACCGGCACCTCTAAGGGTAAAACCCATGGAATCCAGACCACTTCTGATTTTTTCCGTAAGTAATACTATTTCTTCATCCAATCCGTTTTTAGGTGAACGCTGGTCCTGTACAATAGCGAAGTTCCGGATTCTTTGCTGGTCGTATCCGAGGTATTCCCCATGATCAGCCATGGATATTGTCAGGAAACTAAGTTTCATCTCTGCATCATTAATGATTTTCTCCAGTGAATTATAGATTCTGTACTGCTCGCTGTTCCGCATCTCCAGGATGTCTATTCCCTCTATTTCAGTAATGGTGAAAATAGAACTGCCTGTAGCGAATGTGGTAATTTCTCCGTGGTCTGTAATCCTTATGCTGGATCGATTTTCTACAGTCTTCCTTCCCATGGTATATCCCGCCCATCCAATGAAAACTTCCAGAATAGTGTGATTGCGGAATTTGAAGATTATGAGGATAACCGGGAACATTACAAACAGTGACGCATAGTTTCCTGTAAGCCTGTACAGTAGAAATGAGATCACTGCAAGCATAAAGACCGACAGCAGCCTCCAGATTTCTATGCCCAGCAATGTTGGCCGATAGTTCAGAAGATTCGTCGGGATTCGCTGCCTTATCATCCCTGATACCCTTTGCGATATTTCAGTTCCTCATTCTTTACATCCTCAAGAAAGGGTTTCTTATCCATTTTCCCCGCCTTAATTCCTGACACAAGCCTGTAGTCGGCCGCAGGTGCCAGCGCAATTGATGACATTGCCCTTACTGGATTACCTGTGCTGGCTGTATCCATGAATGATGTGGCAACACCGGCAGTTCTTGATGCTATTCCACCTAGGGTCATGCCCCCAATGAAACTCATCATTGGAGCTGTGGAAAGATTTCTTCCTGAAAACATGAGGTATCCGGGAAGGATAGATGGGAGGAACAGGAATGCAAGATTCAGCACCACATCCGCAGAAAATATTCTTGCAAGCATCAGAGAAAGCATAACAGCAAATGGAAAGAACATGAATTCCAGGACAAGTTCCCAGGCCATTTTGGCATATTTAACTCCAATGTCAAGGCAGGCCAGAATTGTTAGCACAGGCATTATGAGTATGAAGAGGATCATCAGGGCCTGACGGAAAACAAGGATTGCCAGGAGGGATGAGACTGCAATGAAGTATGCCGAAAGAAGAAGGAACCTGGCAATTACTGATACAGTTGAGGATTGGCTACCCGCACCAGCTACGGCGCCTGAGCTGAAAACGCTGTAAAAGCTGTACCAGTCCACATTGCCCCTGTCAAAGAGTACTTCAAAGGGCACCTGAAGGCCGGATAGAAGCAGTGACATTATTGCCATGGAACCTGCTGCCACCGTTATGGAAAGAAATATCCTGATGAGCTGGTTTCTGTATACCGTACCAAGACCGTTTCCCGATCCAGCTATAAGAAATATGGCTGATAACCCTAGCACAAGGCTGATCATTGCCGGAAAGATGTTTCCGTAAAGGTATGAATACAGTTCCAGATACGACCTGTTTCCCATTGCAAAGCCCAGATACGCCATGTTGCCCTGAAGACCGTATTTTATGGCAAAATTCCAGATCAGATTCAGAAGGGGCGTGTAGATCTGGGTGAGGGCCTTCACCGCGTAAAGAATGATCTGGGTTAGCTCCTGATATCCAATCATTTCATGAACCGGTCACAATGTAGTTTACAACAGCATAGAGAACTCCGCTGATGGCCACAACGTAGATGAACGTGCCAATCAGTGCATTCTTGAGCCGTGCTCGGGCTTCAAAGCGACGGTTCTCGTCTGATCCGAAGAAACTTATGGCTATTGGAATCCAGAGAACGGCTATTATGACAGCGGATATTGATATCACCACTTCGTAAAGCCTGTTGACAATGGTGGTCAACTGTGCACTTGTGGCAATTTGCGTTATTAATACATTAAGTTCACTAAATACCATTCATTAATTAAATGACAAGGTTGTATAAAAAATAATTTGATTTTACCCACTGAATTCTTCGGATTCTTTTTGATGTTTGAATTTAGATAATATGGCATTTATTTATGCATAATGTATTGAAGTGCCCACGGTTATGGATGCTTTTAAAATGAAGCAACAGACAGTGGACAATCTAAACTGTCTCAATGGACGGATGATGTCCACGGAACGCTGCCCTCAATCGTTACCCGCAATGACCGATCACTGGGAGAAATCCGTGAGCTTTTTCTTGGCCTCAACCAGATTCTGATGCCTGACCACACTTCTGGCTTCTCCCTGCTTGAACCTCTGGATTTCATCTTCGGTCTCAAGTATGAGTCCCGGCACCTCAGTGGGCCTACTGTCCTGGTTGATGGCAACGTATGTCAGGAAACAGGTGGTTGTGAAACTTTTCTCTCCGGTTAGGCCTTCTTCTGAATACACATCGACTTCTATCTCCATTGTGGACCTTGTTACATAATTTATCCTTCCGGTAAGGTGCACTATATCCCCCATGTGTATTGGAGAGAGGAAAAAGAGACTGTCAATGCTACCCGTAACAGTTCTCCGGCGAGAGTGCTTTGCCGCAACAATGGCTGCGACATTGTCTATCCATTCAACAAGCCTTCCACCATAGAGGTCACTGAAAATGTTTGTGTCCGGAGGAAGCACGAGCCTCTGCAATTCTGTGAATGAATCTTTCCAGGATTTTTTTTCCATCACCATCTTGAATCCCATGAATATTGCACCATGGATGTAAAGTTTGTGAGGGTTCTGAGAGCATTGGCTAATACGTTCAAGGAAATTCTTCATTATTATCTTTTTAGCGAAAAATGTCGGATTTTTCATGAAATTCTTAAATCCTTCCATGGATTTTCCAACAGTGACTCCCGAAGAAATGAAAAAAGCGGCAGCAATTGAAGCCCTGAAACTTGTTAGAGACGGAATGGTACTGGGAATAGGAACAGGTTCTACTGTGAATTATTTCATAGACGCACTGAAGGACCTTGTTGCCCAGGGCGTCAGGATCAGAGGTGTTGCAACATCAATAGAAAGTTCGGAGAGGGCCAGGGCAGCAGGCGTGAATGTTGAAGATGATTACGCAGGAAACGTTGATCTTGATGTGGATGGCGCAGATGAGATGGATGGTTCAGGCAATCTTGTCAAGGGCGGCGGAGGGGCACTTCTCAGAGAGAAGATTGTGGCCTACAACAGCAGGAATGTCTGTATAATAGCAGATGAGAGTAAACTCAAAGAGAATGGCATTGGAACATTCAGGGTCCCTGTAGAGGTCCTTCCTTATCTGAACCAGATGACGCGAAACCAGGTTGAAAAGATCGGTGGAATTTGCATCTTCAGGGAGAATGGGAAGTACCGTACGGATAACGGAAACATGGTGATGGATTGCGATTTTGGAATAATAAAGAATCCACCGGAAATGGAAAGAAAGATCAAGATGATACCTGGTGTTATGGAAGTTGGACTGTTTTCAAACCTTGCCACCATGGCCATTGTGGCTGGCCAGGATGGCATCAGGACCTTGAATTTTAAGAATTTTAATCCCTGAAGGTTTTCAGCTGCTCAATGTTTTCATTTATTTCGCTAATTTTGTTTGCAAGCTCACCAATAATTTCATCAAGTATTTCGTTGAATTCTTTGGATAGCCTGTAACCGTGGACCGGCCTGCCTTTCCCTTCTTTCTTCATGTTCCTTTTGTTAATCCAGCCCTTTCTTCTGAGCCACTGCATGGCTATGGATACTTCCGGCTGGCGCAATCCAGTTTCTCTCTCAATTTCAACGCTCGTGACCTCGCCCTTGTCGCGTATGTAGACAAGTGTATAGGCCACACTTCGAGGTATGTCCGATATTATCAGATACCTTGCCAGTTTGTCATTTACTTCAGATAGTACCATTAGATCGATTTGAAATATTATAATGCTATATATATCTGACTATATTTTATAATTAGCAATATATGAACCTTTTGTTTGATAAAAATTAAATAGTCGAATAAAATACACTTGAAGCTTACGAAAATCGGAATTTTGACAGAAAATCAGGATTTAGCCAGAGCCTCAAGCCTGCTGATGACTGTATAAAGCGCAGCCCTCCCGTGTGAGGGAACATTTGGATCATTAGCCATGTCATCCAGCAAGGACACGGCTGTTGCACATCTGATATCAAGACTCTCCTTGTCATTCTGCAGTCGAGTTTTGGAATCCTGGGCTGTTTTCCTTACATTTTTCGGAACTGTTGTGTCCTGTGCCAGTTCATCCAACAAATACAGCACCTCTTCAAACAATTTGCTATCCATATGCCTCATTCTCCTATTTTTTGTCCCATTTCCTTCTTTATTGTGAGAACCATCATCGTCCTGGTCCTCTTAATTCCATCTATCCTTCCGAGGTCGTTAACAAGGAACCCCTGGAACTCTTCATAGTCCGGAAATCTTACTTTCAACAAAATATCATAATCACCAGTAACCACAAAGACATCCTCGACGTTCTTGAATTTCACAATGCTGCCTGCAATGCTTTCAACCTTGTTAACGTCGGCCTCTATGCCCACAATAGCAGTTACTATTCTTGCACCATAATATTTGCCCATTGTCGCCGTGAGTTCCTCTACTTCCATAATGACCTCCTGAAAATATCGTTTCTAAACTTCGGCTGTATCCATTGAAAGTATTTTTATCTGACGCACGTTCGAAATATGTTCAAGTTTTTGGATTATTGAAGGACTTCAATGGCTAAAGGAAGGGATATGTGGAACCGGACCCACCACCGGCGTACCAGACAGCAGTACCGCAATGAATGATATTATGGCGAAAACAATGAACGTTATTATCAGGGACAGCACTGCTATTGCAAAACCTCCAAGGAGATGGGTCCTGAAGAGCGCGCCATACAGGTAACTCAGGGCAAATATGGCAAATATGGCGCCGATGACACCGGCGAAACCCAGAAGAAATGGAGATAAAACAGCGGTAATAACTATGAAGAAGAAAAGCGTGACAACAGGCCCAATTAGTGCAGCAATCATTGCGCTGCCAAAGGATGTGTCCTTACCAGAAATTATCTTTCCTGCGACGTAAATAGGAAATGACGCCAGTATCCACGCCACTACAAGGACCACTATGAGATCAACATAAGATATAACTGGAAATAATACCATGGGCATTCATAATCGGGAAGTTCTTTATGATTTTGGTACAGTTTTGAATGGGAAAAAATGTTATGTCCTCATAACCTATCCATTCAACAGGCTCTGTGAAGTCAAAATGGCAAACAATACCTTCAAAATTATCCAGGATCCAATAAACGGCCCCGTTAAAGTTCCATACAATCTGCAGATGATCATTGACACCCCAGAATTTCAGAGATTGAGATACATCAGGCAGCTTGGAATGTGCCATCTTGTATTTCCGGGAGCCAATCATACAAGGTTTGAGCATTCACTTGGTTCGATGTACCTGGCCCAGATGTTTGCAGACACCCTTGAAATTGAGGAGAGAGACCTCTTTATTGTGGCATCACTGCTCCACGACATTGGCCATCCACCACTGAGTCATGGAGCGGAAGAAACATTTGAGAAGATCACTGGCCTGGATCACCTCCACGCTGGAGTTAAGATAATACTAGGGCAGGGTGATTTCTCCGGCAGCAGTATACCTGGGGTCCTTGAGAGTATAGGCATCAGTCCTCATGACGTAGCTGATGTTCTATTGTTTAAATCGAGATCGAAAAGACTCATTTCAAGACTGGTGAGCGGTCCCATTGATGTTGATGAATTGGACTACCTAAGGCGAGATGCCATGTACACTGGTGTTGCCATGGGGAACGTAGATCACAGGAGGATACTCAATGTTGCTAAAATTGTGGGGGATGACGTGGCCATTGAGGAAAAGGGTATCGGTACACTTGAATCCATTTTGATTTCGAGGATATTGATGTACAGTTCTGTTTATTTTCACAAGACATCTCGAATTGCACAGATAATGAGCGCATATGCCATAGACCAGAACATTGATAAGTTCAGGCATCCGTTTTCAATGACTGACAATGACTTTTATTCAATAATATCACACGATACCAGTATGATATCAACGCAGATAATGAACAGAAATTTGCACAAACCAGTCTTGAGATTTCACTATACACCGGAACTGCTGACATTGATAAAGGATGCACTCATTAAAAGCGACCTTGAGGAATGGGAATACATAATTGATGTCATTCCGCCACTGGATTTTGCTGGCCCCGGGCGGGTCAAATCAGATATGAATGTGCTCAGTGACAATGAACTGGCAGATGTAACGAGCCTTTCTCCACTCATAAGGACTCTCAGGGAAACTCTTGAGAAAAAATCCATCATAGTTTCATCGAGATTGGCAAGAATTGATCGCGTAAAGGAACTCCTTGGAATCATTCACTGATTCCACGTCAATTCTTCTTGAGGTCCTTTATCATGCGATAAGCTCCTCTTGATCCCTCGTAAAGCTCGTGATAGTACTTTGGCATGTGCTCCGTGATCTCGTAGCCATGTTTTCTGTAAAAATTAATTGCCTGAATGTTTCTGTCCCTGACCTCAAGAACAGAATTCAAAAAACCTCTCGAAGACATCTCCCTCTCTATGGCGTCAAGCAGTAAACCTCCCGTTCCCGTTCCCTGATAGTCTGGATCAACCGCTATGCTCTCTATATCTGCTGATTGATCTCCAAGGGGCAGAACCACCACATAGCCCACAACACTTTCATCCTCAACAGCAACAAGGCTGAATGCCTGCGGATTTCTGAAAACATGTTCAAGCATTCTCCGTGTGTAAGGGCCCACAGGAAATGCCCTCAGTTCAAGTAATACTATGCCATCTAGATGTGATGCCTGAAAGGGGACGATCTTCACCAGACCATAATGCGCTAGGTAAGATAATCTTTTCAAATACATATTAACCCAATTCAGAGTAATTACCATCAATTTTATAAATAGCCCTGCAATTCAATTTTATGATATCAGAAGCCATTCAGAGCCTGAAGTCAGGTAAACCCATCCTGATCTTTGATTCCCAGGATAGGGAGGGCGAAACAGA
>DAJC01000024.1 GCA_002498845.1 Thermoplasmatales archaeon UBA509
AATAATTTTGTCCCAAAACCTTCGGAAGACAAATATTCATATAATCAAAAATTATGCGCAAAAGATAAAAACGATAACCGAACCTATGTTAAAGCCCATAAATTGGCATAATGATTCTGTTGCTGAGAAAATTTCGGCACTGAATGATGGCATAGTATTTACAAAATCCAATGAATCTGCCTTACCTTTCTTATTCTCAGACATCTGCGAAAATGATGGGGAGAGAAAACAGGCAATCGTCTACTCCTTCGGACATTACGAGGTAGCCCGGAAAGTTAAAAGCGGATGTAATTCAGCAGGCTTCTTCTCACTTGCCAATATAGAGAGTTCAATTACGGCTGATGCTCGCCACGCCAGAAATCTTGGTGACCAGCTTGCGTCTGAAGTCTTCGCAAGCATGATGGCCATTGAATCTCTGGACATTTTCATAGTTGGAGCGGACCGGATATTCATTTCGGATCGAAAGGGATACTCAAGAAGATACACAGAAGAGTTCTGGAATGCGTTTGTATCCTCCATCAACTGCAGTAGAAACCAAAACAGAATATTTCTCTATTGTGGAGCTGAGAATGAGGAGGTCACGCGCTATCTTTTATCTCTATCCACACACATAATATCAGCAGATCTCGTGGATGATGCAATGGATATTCAAATAACAAGGAAATGAGGGCTAAGTTCAAGATCGGTATTATTGCGCTGATTTTTGGAATCCCGGTGGTTGCATCCTATTTTACGGAATCCTCGATATATGTGATGCCACTAGTTTACGTTTACTGGTTGCTGCTCCTCACTTCCGTTATTACTGTGATCATATTCCAGCACCAGATGTTCGTTGCTGACCGATACACCTTCCGGCTTCTCCATCCGGGAGAACCAAGCGGCAAAATCATATGCTTCGTGACTAGCTTCAATGAAGACCCCGAAATGCTCCTTAAGACGCTCATAGCGGTAAAAAATTCCAACCCTTCCGGTGAGGTATGGCTTCTGGACGATTCCACAGATCAGGTAAAGGTGGCGCGAATACAGGCCAACTGCGAGAAACTGGCAGTTAAATTTGTGCACAGGGATTCCAGACGTGGATACAAGGCAGGGGCCATAAATGATGCCCTTAAAGAAGTATCTCCTGAATATGAATTTCTTGCGGTTTTCGACGCCGACCAGATGCCAACACCCCGTTTCTTCAACGGCATCACAGGATATTTCCAGGATAAAAAAATAGCAGTTGTTCAACTTCCTCAGTCCTACACCAGTATACAGACAAACATAAGCAGGGCCAGCTTCTATCAGCAGGAGGTATTTCTGAGGAAGATTATGAGGGCACGGAATGGAACATCGGCATTCATCCTCGGATCCGGGTTTGTTGCCAGAATAGAGAGCATCAGATCTGTGAACGGATTTTTTGAGGAGAATGTAACAGAAGATCTGGCAACATCGCTGCTCCTGCAAGGAAAGGGCTGGAAGATAGTATATGTGGATTCAACTGAAATCTGGTATGGAAGGCCGCCTGAGACGGTCAGTGCCTACCTTAAACAGCAAAGCAGATGGTCTCTGGGTGGATTTCAATCAATTTTTCTCATGATGAAGGTCAATCTCTCATTGGATCAATTTACAGATTACTTTGCCGGATGGCTTTACTGGTTGTGGGTGGGGCCCGTCAGACTTCTTTCTCTTTTCTCACTGGTGCTGTTCCTGGATTTCAGGCTCTTCACCATTTTCGTTAATCCCATATTCTTCACGATTTTCTATTTTCCATATTTCATTTACTCAATGCTCTTCTATTATTACACAACATCAGACGGTGTCATGAGTTATGGCATCAGGGGGTTCTTTTTGCATCAGGGTGCTGAGTTGTTGCTGATGTTCACTGTTACATCCTCATTTATCTCCTTTATTCTGGGCAGAAAAAAGCCCTTTGTAGTAACTCCGAAAGGTGTTGCAGGCACATACTCCTTCGGACAGGCTCTACCTATGATCGCCATTGAACTTATAATGACTGTATCCTTCGTGTTTGGACTGATATGGCTCAAATCTACCACTGTACCAATCCTCAGGGTGGCAATATATCTCAACCTGTTTTTTGCTATGTATCTCATCCCATTCCTTATAGCTGCCAGTGTTCTCATATTTACCAGCAATTACAAAGGCGAAGAAGCTGGCCTGCTGGCAAAATCAGCTTGATGAATACTGCAGGGATGGAAAATGGCAAATGAAGCTATACCAGCTTTAATCATGAGAGTCCCTTGTAATGAGAATCGTTATAGATTCAGGAAATAATCCCGCTATTTCTTATCTGCATAATAGCTGAGCTTAATAAGTGCGCACTACTGAAGAAATTTTTATTTTTCCACTAAAATAACGTAAATTATGAAGTTTTAAATTGAAATTGTAAAAATAAATTTTAATGTGCTACGAAATAAAAAAGCTCAGGCCCGCTCGAAGTCATGGACTAAAGCGCCAAATCCTGGAAGCTTATGTGGGTGGAAATCGTAGCCAGAGGTTATGAGCCCGTAGTTGTTATACGCAAAATCATGAGCATACGGATGGTAGTTCCACCAGTAGTTACCCACGTTGTATCCACTGATTGTCGTGTTCCAATAGTCCTTATACACAACATAATTTCCCGAGTAGATGCTGTAATTGAGGCTGATTGCCGTCAGATACACAGCAAATCCATTTCCATATATTGTGTTTCCGGAACTGTAAACAGTAAGTCCAGTAGGTGAGGCAGCCAGAGTTCCAAGAGATGTGGATATGGCAATTGGTGCATAGTTATACCTGTTCAATGCAGATGATTGGATGAAAAAGTTTTCTGTAACTATGTTGTTGGCATTGACAGAATGTTCATTGTATATGAGCATTGAGCTATCCATGGTTATGAAGGTATTTGATGTCACATTAATGTTGGTTGAATTCCAGAGCAGTAGGTTTGCTACAGGAAACTCGTCAAGGTTGGAACTGAACCATCCTGTAAAGGTATTATCTTTAACCGTAACTTCGGAAGAGTTGTATATGACATAGCTCATCTGATCTGACGATGGTACCGAGTAGTAGGCAGCCAATAAGGCATTATAGCCCTGGAAGGTTACGGTAAGATATGGCATATTCTGGATAGTTATTGGAACATTGAGATCCGCAATCATAACCCCTACGAATGCCGGGAACAGGTAATCGTTCAGTTCACCGAAGAGAGGATTGATTCCCGGAGAATAATTGTTGTAGATGGTATACGTCCCACTACTTTCGGTGGAAATGTTCTGCAGCTGCTGAACGCTCATGGCATAAAGCGGGGTATAAAGTCCCTGTGAAGAATTCAATGCTAAAGAAACGTCTCCTGACCCGGGTGTGAAATACATGGGATTGTGATCACTGAGCATTGCAACTGCGCTGTAACTTCCAGCAGGTAGGGTGAAATGGTAGTTACCATTCATCCCAATTGGAGCCCATGCTGCAGTAGTGTTGTTGAATGAGCTGCCTGGGCTGACAAAGACAAATGAATTTGAAGGGTCTACCATTCCCGAATATGTTATCATTGTACTCACGCTGCTGGCGTTCCACATGCCGTAGACATATGAGGGTCCCGCTGTTAGATGCGCCACATGATTCTGCGTCCATGAAACGGCTACTCCCTGTGAGGTCTCGCCAGTTTCGGAACCCACATCAAATGCAGAAGGCACGCTCTGGTAAGCTGAATTGTTCAGATACTGCAGCTGCATGGTTGCGTTAATTGCATAAACATTTGCGGTGCTTCCTCCACCGGGCCCACCGATCATGATCTCAGCGTCATATGGTATGTAACCGTCAGGCGTCAGGGTATTTCCACTGATAAGGTAAGTTGGCCTGGGGGCCACATAAGATGTATTGCTGGAGGGTGTTGAGTTGAATTGTATCTCGTCGTAGCTTCCTGATCTGGTTATGCCGTTGTCGGTCAATGAATAATTATAGAAGACCGTAGAGCGTCCCCCGATAACTGTGGCATTCAGGAACATCTTCACCTGGAAAGGATAGGTTACAGTAAAGTTAGGGCCAACATCATAGTAATAAACAGGCGCAACGGGTGTACCATTATAGGAATACAGGGAGTTCTGAGTCAGGGTAAATGAGGGGCTGGAAAAGTTCCAGAGATTGTCCAGGAATTCCAGTGTGTGGGTTCTTGCCGAGTAAAACATCACGTTCTGAGTCCAGAATGCATAACTGGAGTTTCCGAAGAGTGCAACGTTATCCAGAACCGCATTAAGCTGAATTGTCACACTGGTGGGTCCGTCATCAAGTGCGTAGAGATCCTGCAGATTTGACATATTGATTTCACCCATGAAACTGGATGTTGTCAGGTTGAACCCAGTATAATTTGTACCATTATACATGAGGCCATAGGCGCCAATTCCCATTGGGGCTGGGGCGGATGTGTATGATGGCCCTATAAGATTTCCAATTTTGTTGGCATGTTCATTAAAGTTTGGTAGATAGACATACTTGGCAGGAATGCCCCGGGAGGCAAGCTGTGCCATAACCCCAGACGCCCTGGCACTCAGGTGCGCCGGAGTTGTCTGAAGTGCGGAAATTGAGGCAGCGCTTGACTGGGGTGATATTGACTGATGGGCATTAGTGCTCTGCACCGCCATTACAGAAAAGGCACTGAGTACCATGACCAGCGCCACAATGACGGATATTGCTAAAATTAATTTATTCCGTTTATTCATTTCCATAAATAATTACATGCCATATAAGATATTTTAATCTTTTTTCCATGTTGCTGTGACACATGTCAGATCTAAAACCTCAGTAGGCATGAAACGGGATTGCAAATTTCTACGATACGGTTCAAAAATCCGCCAGAGAGAATGAAAACATCTTCCGATGTACTTTATAACCTTAAACCTTTCACATTTAAACCCGCATGAAACTTTTCCGATCAGCATTCCATTGTTACCTTCCCGATACCACCTCGTTTATGTACATCTACTAAAGACCGGGGCAGAGATTATCCACCTGCTTTTTCGCAAAAAAAGCATAGGCACTAAAAGATAAGAATTCATAGTCCACTCAAGTATTCACAATCTATGGGAAAATTCAGTTAACCAGTTTATACAAACAGTTCAGGCCTCTCCAGGCTTTGATATCTTGCTCTGATTTAATGCTGAATTCTTATATTTCCACTTCTTTTTTTCTGTAAGCATGGTGAATATCATTCTGGCGAGTTTTCTTATCGTGGATACATACACAAACTTTCCCGATCTTTTTGTTCTTCATACCTATCAACCCACATCCGTTGAGAACGCGTGCAGGGTATCCGTGTATTTTTCAGTGATTGTAAAGTGGAACGTGATATATTTCTGTGTTTTTCCATGCCAATCCTCATCATGGCATCAGTGAATTTCAATGTCCAGGTCATATCTGACAGTTCTCTGAATCTTTCCTTCCAAGTCTCATTGTTGCTTCCCCTATATGTAATATTGAGGGTATCGTCTGTTGCACAGTAATCTGCCTTATCCTTGGCCATATCTAATACAAGATATACTTTAATGCTGCAACAGTCAGTTTCCCTTCCCATATTTCCCATTCACCACAGACTTGTCTTTTATTCGCACACATGCAGCAAAATTCCACAGGGGCACATGATGAAAGATGGGGGGCTCATGCGGGTTCACAGGACCTATCCTCAAGAACATGAACGTATTTCCCTGACAATTCATGGTATCGGAACTGGCTAAAGATAATATATACAATACTAACTATCTTTTAGTTGCCAAAGATGGAGAGAACCATTCAGACGCGAGGTACAGAATGTTTTGCAGATGTTCCATGGGAAATTGATAAGATTGCTGACATGTTCAAAGGTATGATACCTATGGGTTAAATTGGAGAGGAGTTCAAGTAATTAAAATATACTGAAATCTTTTCTAAAGTGTTTTCAGTATGAAATTCCTCAATTAAAAGAAGAAGAAACAGCATACTTATTATATTCCATTCACCTATACTGTGTTTGCAATATGCGTCTGGACAATCGTAAAATGCAAAGTCAATATAGCAGAACACTTTCAAACAGGGAGGCGAACATACTCTCAGATTTGAGCTATATGGGCCATATATTCTTCACTCCCAAGGATTTGCAGGCGTATGATAGCAATCCAAGAAGCCTCATTGATAGCTTATTACGAAAGAAATGGATCCTAAAGATAAAGAACGGAATTTATCTCGTTGTCCCACTGGAAGCGGGAAAAAGTGGGTCTGAAAATTACACATTACATAGCTTCACTATAGCCTCATTCTTAGCAGATCCATACTATATAGGATACCTCAGCGCCCTAAATTTCCACGGACTGACTGACAAAACTCCGTCGATGGTATACGTCGCAACGCAAGAACCACACAGGTCCCGCATAGTACTTGATAACAAAATAAAATTTATTACAGTTGTTCCCAGAAAGTTCTTCGGAATTATGGAAACGAAAATTGAGAATCAGAAAGTTTTGGTATCCTCCAAGGAAAAGACAATTGTAGATTGTCTTGATCACCCAGAATATTGCGAAGGTGTGGAAGAGGTAGCTAGGGCAATCTATTTTGGAAAAAACGAACTTGACTTTTCCAAATTGGCATCAATGTCAGAAAAAATTGGGAATCGTGCAGTCCTAAAAAGACTCGGATATATATCGGATCACCTGAACATAAGACAACTGAAACAGTTGATGAAATACGTCGATGTTTCTAGTGGCTATTCTCTCCTTGACCCCACCGCAAAGCGTACCGGTAAGATAATTGAAAAATGGAAAATTGTAGCCAACGTAAGCATAGATTCTGAGAAGTGGATGCAGTGATTTCCAAACAGGAACTGAGGCGGGCGGCAAGAATGAGGAATATTTCGCTTGATTTGGTTGAAAAAGACTACGTTCTCGGTTTGGTGCTCCATGCTATCTCTTCCAGTCAACTCTCCCTGAATGTTTCATTAAAGGGAGGCACTGCACTTTCAAAGGTATATTTCCCTGGCAGATGGAGATTCTCAGAAGACCTGGATTTCACTTTGACTGAAGGGACTGGGATTGATGTGATTGGAGAAAGTCAAATTTCTGAATTGCCATCCATACTGCAGGAAATTTCTGGTGTGCAGTCCCGCGTTATCGGAAACTTCTATTCTAACCCTAATTACCTTCAATTCAGACTTCAGTACGAAGGACCAATTAGCAAGAACACCGTGAAGATAGAATTTTCCAGCGAAAACTTTGTAGGCCCAGTTGTAAGAAAAGATGTTCCGAAAGAATACGATTATTCCAATTTTTCAATACTTTCATACTCCATTGAAAACATCCTAAGCGAGAAGATCAGGGCAATACTACAGCGGGGTAAACTAAGGGATTACTATGATGTTTGGAAATTGTTGAAGACAGTTCATTTCAGATCATATAATGGAATTGTTTACAAGGAAATGCCAGTCCAAGGGAGTTAATTATAGCGGTATAGATCAGTTTTTTCCTGAACATCTAAGCGATAATCTAAAACCATATCTAGAGGTTGGACTGACGCGCCTTACTTCTGAAGAGCTGCCCGACCTCAAAGTGATGCTCGATGAACTTAGAGACAACCTGATAAAGATTCTTGATTGAGTTGAGGATGCCCAGTTGTGCTTGGTTTTAATTTATTGCGACGCTATAATAGTTGCTCATCCATTCTCCTAGATTCTTTATTTAACTCATTAGGTATGTATCTGCCAGTCTCCCTGCATCGCCTTCGGTCACATCCTAATTCATGAAATATGAGAGATAATGCCTCTTCCTGTCGCTATTACGGAATTACATTTAGCGCGATGGGTTTACTGCCAAATGATCAATTATCGCTATGGCGTCGACTGAGAAGCCATGTTTACAGTGCTTCATCTGTATTTCCTGAATCTCGGAATCTCGAGTTTTCCATTGCTGATCTTTTATATTTCAGGGCGAAGGGTCTGACCTTGCTATGATGTATGTCATTTCTGCCCCCCAGTAAAATGAAATAGGATTATGCTTTGTTACAATGCAATTCTAAGATGTGTTAAGAGGATGAAAAATGTATCGAGATTTTTGTGCATTTATTTAACGCATAAATGAAAAGAGGAGCACAGATTATGTGGGTTTTAAAGGCTTCTGCTAACTCATTCATCCTTTCCGGCTGATGCAAGCATGGCATCGAACAGTATCTGGGATAATGTCAGGTTGAAATCGTTCTGATTTATGTCATCGTGCAGCGAAGATAAAGCTGATTCCACAGCGTCCTCATCAGGCTTCTCATAAATGCCTGTGTACACGCGAATAAGTGTTGACAGGGATTCCGGCAAATTCTTGTCGTGGATCAGCTGTTCAATCTCGTCTTTCTTTCCCTGATCCGACAGGTTATCGATGAGAGAATAGTAATAAAGCGCGTTTTCGCTGTTCCTGCCATATTCATCACGGAGGATCTTCTCACCCTCGTCGGCCTTTCCTGCAAATGAAAGTGCCTTAACCTTCTCCAGAAGATATATTACCTTTTCATCATCTGAACTGGCCGCACCCATGGCCCTGTCCAGGAAAGATATTGCATTTTCAATATCCCCTTCTGCAATTCTGACCTGTGCAGACCTTTCATAGTATTCTGGATCAGGTTGCTTGCTGTGTTTTATGGCAGAATCTATGGCAATTTGTGCATTTTTCAGATCGTCAAGGAGAAGATAGGATTCTGAAAGAATGAAGTAGGCGTAGTCGAATTCAGGGTACTTGCTGTTTATACGCTTCAGTTCTGTCACAGCCTCTCTTGCCCGTTCGAGAGTGTTCAGGTAACCGGCCTTCATGAGGGAAAGCCTGACATCGTCAGGCTCCACCCGCTGCGCCCTTATGATGGCCTTGAGGGCATCCTGTGATTTTCCATCATCCTCGTAAACTTCTGCCAGTTTTATGAGGTACTGGATGTTGTCTGGATCCTGATCTGAAGCTTGATTCAACAGGGTCAAACCCTGCTTTATGTCACCATTTTCCGCAAGTGCCCAACCCCTGACATACTTGAAAAAAGGATCCTGTGATTTCTTGTATGCGAAGTCCGCCTCCTTCAGGGCAGCTTCTGAATCCACGCCCGTCTCCATGAGAGCCATGGCCTTCACTGCGTGCAGAACTGGATTTTGATTATCTGTTGAGATCATCCTCTCAACCTTATCCAGAACATCATCGTATTTCTCGTCGTCCATCAAGCCAAACAATTCCTCTATGGGGTCAGACTGCATGGAACCACATCCTGATCCTGTTCAATAAACTTTACCGGGATTCTCATATCTCTGAAAAATGTTGCCTGTTAGCGTTGGGGGATTCAGAGAAATCTATGCAGTGTGTGAAATAGCTGAGGTGAGTTAAGATTTTTCCACGGTCCCGAAATATGAAAAATGCCGGATTCAGAAGAGATGCATGATTTCGGGGTCTGGCATCGAATCTGGAGGAATACTCTCCTCTGTGTTAGATTCACTTAATCCGCTTATCTCGTAATAGGCATTCACAAACTCTTGAATGTCCTTACCGGTCACTATGCCAAGGTTCCCTACCCTTATTATGGAATCAGCGAGTTTTCCCATTCCTCTTGAGACCGTGATACCCCTTGAAGCGAGACCCGCAATGGTATCCTTCACGGGCAGCCTGGGCCTGAAGGCTATTACCGTATCTGAATAATTGTTGGAATTGCCCAGAATCTCAGACTTACTCAGTTTGAGAAATTTTCTCAAATACTCAGCGTTTGAATGATGCCTGGCCCATCTTTTCTCAAGACCCTCTAATTCAAGAATCCTCAATGCTTCGCGAAGAGCGTTGAAGCTCCCCGTTGACGGAGTATATGGTGTTTCATTCTTTGAAAGAAACTTCAGGGATATGCCAAGATCCAGATACTGAGGAATATCGTCCCTGGGCTCGACCATACCGGCCATTTCTTCTCCCAGCAGAACTATTCCTATGCCAGGAACAGAAGCCAGCCCCTTCTGGCTGCATGTTGCCACTGCATCGATGCCCCAGTCCCTGACATTCATGGGGAGACCTCCAAAGGCGGATACGGAATCAACAAAGACTCTTACACCCATATCTTTTGCGGCCAGTGTTATTTTTCTCATGTTATGTATTGAAGTCCCGTTTCCCGTCTCGTTCTGCACCAGAAATAATGATTTCATCCTGCTGTTCCTGCCAATGAAATCTCTTATATTATCCTCTGAGAGAACATCATTCTCTGTCATATTAAGGGTGGAAACATTAAGCCCACGGCGATGAAGGCTGTCTATGAGCCTGTTTCCGAATTCACCGAATGTCACTGCACCCACATCATCCCCAGGAGATGTCAGAGAGAATATCATGGATTCTACCGCTGTAGTGCCGGAGCCAGTTGTCATCACTGCTCGCTCAGACCCGGCAAATTTGTTGAGAAGGCCTTCGGCTTCCATTACTATGTCCCTGAACTGCTGTGATCTGTGGTTTACGACAAGATCAGACGCCTTCGCAACACTTGATGGAACATTAACCGGACCTGGTATGAGCATCATAGCTTCATCACCTGAATCCTATCCAGAAGGTTCTGCAGGGTATACCTTGCAACTCTCTTCTGGGCCTCTGCAGTCTGCGCACCTATGTGCGGCGTAACAATGACGCTATCCATAGAGGCAATTTCCTTTTCCCATTCCTCTTCAGGAGGCTCGTGCCAGAAGACATCAGTTGCATAGCCGCCTATCTGCCCTTCCCTCAGTGCATCCAGCAGGTCGGGGCCGTTTATAAACTGGGCCCTGCTGGTATTAACAATGAGCAGGCCATGTTTGGAAATGCCGAAGTGACTCTTTCCTATCATGCCGCCAGAATCGCCCGAGAACGCTGCCAGAACGAAAATGACATCCGAATTCATGAAAAGTTCTTCCATGGAGACATATTTGCCTCCCGCAATTCTGATCGCCTCATCGTTTTTCACCGGATCATAAGCAGCAATATCCATGCCCATTGATCTCAGTATCTGCGCAGTTGCCTGCCCTATCCTGCCAAATCCAATGATTCCTGCTACCTTTCCGTGCAGTTCTGTACCGGTATCCTTTACCCATACCCCTTTTTTGGATCTCTGATTCAGAAGCGGTATCTTTCTTGCAAGGTCCACCGCCAGAGCAACATTAAGCTCTGCCACAGAATCCGTTGATGAACCTGCTGCAGTTACGATCTCTATCTTTCTCTTCTCGGCAGATTCCAGATCTATATTGTCAGTGCCAATTCCAGCTCTGGCAATTATCTTGAGCCTGCCTGCCCTGGAGATAATATCGCCGGTCACCTTTGTGCGGCTTCTGACCACAATTATGTCATAGTCCTTCACCTTTCTGCCAAGTTCATCGGGTGTTATGGCGGGATCATATGAGACTTTTATTCCGAAGGATGCAAGACCTTCCATGAGGTATGAATCCAGGGGATCGCACACCAGTGCAGCCAATTCTTTGGAATTATTCATGAATACCATGCCTTTGATTGTCAATGGTGTAATAAAGGATTCAATCCGGATCATGACAAAATGTTGACTGAAGGCCGCCTAGCCATGAGATATACGAACTGGAGATTTCTCAGTAAACTCTCTGATAATAAGCATATTCTGTTGTTTGCCCAAACCTATTGCCATATGCACATGATTTCAGAAAGTTGGAATACTGGGCAAAAGTAATTTATCTTGCCGTGGAATGATTTTTCATGATCTGCCGATGCCTGTGCACACCTGAGAATAGATACATGAAAGAGCGTGATTGTGCCCCATGGTGAAGATTTCTCAGTTCAGGCCTTTCCTGTTCCATACGGATATTAATTCTGTAATATCGCCACCATTTGATGCCATATCGCAGAAGCAGGAAAAGCAGTTGAAATCAAGGAAATATAACATAACGCACCTGACGTTGCCCGATACTGCCAGCATTGAAGAAGCAAGGGATATTTTCGCATCGTGGAAGTCTCAGGGCATTCTGAAGCGTACAGATGATCCCATTATTGCCATTATTGACCAGTCATATGTGAGAAATGGTCAAGAGAAAAGGCTGACCGGTCTCATGGCCCTGGTTAACATTTTTCCGGATGACGGGCATGTGAAACCGCATGAACGCACATTCCCCGGCCCTGTGGAAGAGAGGGTCCGCATCATGGGATTGCTCTCGGCCCAGCTGGAACCCATATATCTTGCAGTGGAATCACACGGAATTGAGGAGCTTCTCCGCAGTATGATCTCCAGTATGGATCCAGACCTCAACTTCACTGATCACGCCGGTGTTGGAAACAGAATCTATTTTATCCATGATTCCGGCAGCGTGGAAAAGATCGCGAATGAACTTATGGATAAGGATGCCATTGTTGCAGATGGCCATCACAGGCTCGCGGCCACCAGAAAGCTTGCCCAATCCACAGAAGGATACGCGCGCAGTTTCTGGAGCAATATAATGGCTTACATTGTGCCACTCTCCAGTGACGGGCTCATGGTGGCTGGGATTCACCGGTACGTGAGATCCGGGAGATCGTTCTCAGATATCGTCCATGAACCGGGAATGGAAATGACTGTCAGCAATATGGAGAAACCTGATGCTGATGCACCACTGAATGTTTATGACGGAAAATGGCACGGCCTTGAGCCAAAAGATGGTTACTGCCTCAAGCATCCTGAGGACTGCCTGTCACCGGTGCACATGCTTAACGGAATCCTGTTCAGGGACACCCTGCATTTCCAGGAACAGGATTTCAGGGACAGAATACGCTACACCCATGACGTGGAAGAGGCAGTATTCCAGGTTGATGAGGGAAATGCCGATTTCTCAGTCATAATGCCGGAATGGGACAGAGATAAGCTTTTCAGCCTCATTGAAAGTTATGGTGTACTTCCGCAGAAGTCCACATACTTTTACCCAAAAATATCATCTGGCATAGCCCTGAACTGCATGGACACGCCTCAGGGCTGACTGCTCCGTGCCTTCCTTCTCTTCTCAGCCATCTTCCTGTACCAGTGGTATTCCAGGGGCACGTCAATGAGAATCAACGCTATGGGAAGGAGATCGAAGAAGTAGAATCCTGGGATTAGCTGATACACAAGGATGTGTGCTCCACTTGCGTATGCTATTATTGCTGCAGAATTGTATTCAAGGTTATTTATGGTGGAAAACACATCAGGATACGGTACGACAATTGTGGGGTCAGTATATGCATAGGAGAAATTATGGCCATTGAG
>DAJC01000028.1:0-4165 GCA_002498845.1 Thermoplasmatales archaeon UBA509
GGTTTTGGGGATAGGCATATATAATAGGGTGAACCCTGAACTTGGAGGATGGCCATTTTTCTATTGGTATCAGCTAGTTTGGATCTTCGTTGCGGCCATATTAACTTCGGCCGTATACCTTGTGGAAAGAAGGGAAAAGGCTTCCAAGAAAGGTGATGCACAATGAGCTACACGTTTGCCCTGACCGACTACGTAATATTTTTTGCAATAGTTATAGGGGTACTGGTGGCTGGTTTTCTCGGACATTTCTGGAGGAAGCCCACCACTTTTAAGGATATCCAGGAGTGGGGAATTGGCGGCAGGCGTTTCGGCACTGTTGTCGTATGGTTCCTGCTTGGCGGAGACCTCTATACAGCTTATACACTGGTTGCCGTACCGGGTTTGGCCGCAAGCAGCGGTGCACTGGGTATGTTTGCAATAACTTATGGTATCATGATATATCCAATAGTTTACGCCACTATGCCCAGGATGTGGAATGTATCCAAGAGGAGAGGGTATGTTACTGCATCAGACTACGTTAAAGACCGTTTCAACAGCAGAATGCTTGCAATGCTCATTGGACTGACAGGAGTTGTTGCTGAAATACCATACATTGCACTTCAGATTGTGGGCATAAAGTTCGTTATGTCCTCGCTGGCAATTCCTGCAATAATAGGACTGACAATAGCATTTCTGCTTGTTGCCGGATTCACATTCTTCAGTGGTCT
The DNA here is from genome assembly GCA_002498845.1 of Thermoplasmatales archaeon UBA509. Classification (GTDB taxonomy): domain Archaea; phylum Thermoplasmatota; class Thermoplasmata; order Thermoplasmatales; family Thermoplasmataceae; genus UBA509. The sequence continues at coordinate 708 of DAJC01000028.1, forward strand.
CAGGGGACCAGCCCTCACTGCAATAATTAAGGATGCCATAATATGGGCTGCAGTCATAGTAATAGTTATATATGTCCCACTGAAGCTTGGAGGCTTCGGTCACATGTTTTCAGCTGCAGCAGCTATTTCTCCAAGTACCGTAAGTCTTTCGCCTGCACTTGAACTTGGATATGTAACACTTGCGCTGGGATCCGCTCTGGCACTTTTCCTGTATCCTCATGCAATCACCGGCACTTTGGGCTCAAAAAGCTCAAAGACCATAAAGAGGAATTCTGCTCTACTTCCATTATATAATGTACTCCTCCTCTTTGTTGCCATAATAGGTATTGCCGCCGTTGTACAGAATAATGGCCTGTATTCATCTTCCACAAGCAGCCTTGCTTTTCCGGATGTTATACTTCACACATTCCCCTCTGCTTTTACCGCATTCGCCTTTGCTGCCGTTGTTGTTGGAAGCATAGTTCCAGCATCCATAATGGCCCTAGCATCAGCTAATCTGCTCACAAGGAATGTTTATCTGGAATACATAAACCCGAATGCATCGAGTGCAACACAGTCCCTTCTCTCCAAGGTGCTGGTTATTGTGGTCATAGCACTGGCCCTTGCCTTCTCTTTCGTTCCGGCAGCATCCGGGGAAATAGTATATCTTCAGACATTCGGTGGTGCATTCATTCTTCAGACGCTGCCTGCAGTTTACCTTTCTCTCTACACAAGAAAGCTGAACAAGTATGCTGTCGGCCTTGGCTGGGCAGCAGGGCTGGGAACTGCGCTCTATGCACTGTTTGAAATCGGGTTCAAGAGTTCCCTGTATAAGCCCATCGATTTCATTTACGTTGGGATACTTTCACTTGTAGTCAACCTGGCAGTCCTGGCAGTTGCGATGCTGGTGGTGGTTGCCCTTAAGAAAGTGAAGGAAGAAGGTATAATAGAGAACGCTGAATTTCAGGACATAAGTGAAATGGATTAAATTCCCAATATTTTTCAATTTACAACATTAATTTTCCATACAGACTTCATCTGGATAATATAATTAAACGGAAAGGCTATAGCTGAACCTATTATGTTCCCCAGCAGTGGATAAATACCAAAGAAATGCAACAGAGAAAGCTGAATAGATATTGCTATTATATTTCCAAGCAGGTTCAAAACCTGGAATTTCCCAAGCCTGATAAAAATTCCCCTTAGAGATGACTCGTGAAACCCTTCATTTCTGGTGGTCCAGTACTCGTTCACCAGGAACTCAAGACTCACTCCCGTAAAGAATGCAACCGCATCTATTTCCACGATTCTGCTATATCCAAGCAGCCTCAGCCCCAGGTAGGTAACGATCTCAAGGACAAAAAAGCCAAGATAACCCGATAGAGAATATTTTATTGAACGGAACAGATTCTTCCTGATAAGTTCAACCATTCTGTCCCTGAGCCGATGGCTTATCATTGCACCGAAATCACCATAAAGAATAAGCCATTAATCCTTGCCTTCTGATTTTACCTTATGTTAACTGGAAAATAACGTTGCTTCTTCGGGGATGAATCCGGCGTCGATTTGTAATGATGCGATCCGTTTTCCGAGCTCCTGTATCGACAAGCCATTCCCCGGAGGAATAAAAATGTTAATATCGACTGTTTAAAATCACACATTGATTTCAGCAGAAGACGGAGGAAGCTGACGAGCTCATACAACCTTTTGGCCGGAGTCACTTTCTGACATTTTTTCCGTAAACACCACGCAGTGCCCTGTTGTAGTCCTTTTCGATCTCATTAAGCCAATCAGGATGCAGATCCGAAGCGCGCTTCAGGAACTTGTCAAACCTTAGTATGTCCTTTGTGCCGTAGTTTTCAACCCTTACAAGGAATAAGAATTTAAGGAACTGAAGTGCGTATATGAGTTTCTCGATGTCCTCCTGCGGAACCACCTGATCTTTTGATCCTGTCTTGGTGGCTTCACTTATTCTTAAGTATGTGGAATAGATCTTCATCTTCCTGAAGACCTTCATGAATTCATCATTCTGCAGTATGTTTGCATTCTTTGCCAGTATCTGACTGAATATCTCCTCCAGATTTTTTCCATAAACGGAAGATAACATTTCCTGGTTCAGCGCGTTCTCTGCCTTCTGCTGCATGGTTACTATCTCAAACCTGTATTTATCCCTGATTTCATTGAGCACGAGTTTTGTCACCCTGATTATTTCATCTATGAGTTCAGGGTCAGTTTTTCTCATGATCTCCACAAGGGCACTATTCTTCCGTCCTTTATCCTCTCCCATTCCATATAGAGAAAGAAACTTAATGCCGTTTTCAAGCTTCATGGCCTCACCTCTTGTGATGCCACCATTTCCAGGAAAGGGGTGCTCGGTATCAATGGTAATTTTGTCCCAGAGCCTTACCAGGGATGTTCTGCTGAAAACAGAGTTAAGTATAGTTTCGGTGTCATCTCTTGGTTCCATTATGAGGTGTGAATAATTTATGCGCAGCTTTTCATAAAGATGGAGTTCCTGGTCGTAATTCATCCTCTGACGTTCAATTCCCTTGTTGTCTTCTGCTTCCATCTCCCTGGATGACCCCGACGAACGATAAAAAGTTTCATTTTGATATCACTGCATGATGTGAAAAAAACACTACTTATTTATCCCATTTACGTAGTGAACAGTACCATAGGTATCTGAATTGGCATGGAGAACCTGAATCTCATAATCCAACAGAGCAAAACAAATTCCAGACCGTTACTTTTCGGGCCACAACCTGAAATTGTGTTGTATTTCTCCATCCATTTTTCACAGTGCTCTTCCTCAGTGATTAATATTACAACAAAGTCTCATATGGAGACGCATATAGCTGTGGAACCTATGAGCCAATGGCAAGAATGGACATAACCGGTTGAACAAGATTTATGTCATATTATCATATTCGAAATATAGATTAGTGAGATCAGGCAAGTTACAGGAAAACCTTAAAAATTAGGATTTTACAGTGATGTCAAAAAATGATCGTTTTTTATGTGACATAATTATTTAAAGTCTATGCAGTTAACTTCAATGGTGATGGACACGCCACTGGTAAGACATGTCTCAAAGGAACAGCTTGAAATGGTCATTTCCAGGGAGAAATCCCGGGCAAGGATGATTAAGCGGTTACTGTTCATAAGAGCCCTCTATGAGGGACATAATCTTTCGGAGGCATGTGCTCTCGTTGGCATAACGAAATCATGTGGTTATCTGTGGCTGAATCGCTGGAATCTGCAGGGTCCAACAGCGTTCATTCCCGGGTCCAAAGCCGGAAGGCCCAGGAAAGTTAAGGCTACATCCAGGCAGCTTGTGGAGATGATGGAAAGAAGCAGGTCCCTGAAAGCTGCAAAAAATGCCATTAAGGAGAGGTTCGGCGTCGAATATTCATACAGGCAGATTATCAGGATAAGCAAGCAGATAGAACAGGAAAACCTTGACCGTGTGGAGTGATGGG
>DAJC01000028.1:4328-32132 GCA_002498845.1 Thermoplasmatales archaeon UBA509
ACAAAATACTGAAATACATTTCCTGATTGAATTCCTCAGGGTTGGGACTCTCCTCCCCAAGAGACAGAAATCCCAACCGTCCGAGGTGAAAAAACCATGGATAATAGGTATAAAGTTATTGTCTCTGTGATCGTGGTTGCACTTTTTGTTGCCTCAGTCATGGTGTATGGCGTAAGCAACGCAACCGGGCGAACAGGGATAGAGAGCTCGACCGCACCGGCGAGCACAATGTCTTCTGGCCAGCTGGTGCAGATGCAGGGAGCGTCCGTAAACGGGCAGCTTTCCAAATTTGGGAACTTCCAGCTTGTAAGCGAAAATTCCCAGTTCAATCCAAATGCCCAGCTTGTTGTGACCCTGAGCCTTAAGCCCACAGGAAACCTTTCATCGTACGTATCCGCCATATCAAATCCGGATTCGGCTATGTACAGGCAGTACACGTCGGCAGCGGGGCTTGGAAATATGTTCGGGGTTTCACAGCAGGCTTACAGCTCCATTGTGTCTTACTTCAGCCAGTACGGCCTTAACGTGCAGACGAGTCCTGCAAGGCTGTCTCTAACACTTGTTGGTACAGTCTCACAGTTTGAATCAGCATTCGACACGCAGATAGGGGCATATGCCATACAGTATACCAGCGATGGCGTCTGGATGCCACTGTTCGGCAATGGCAGTGCAGTTCCGGGAAGTGTTTCTCTGTCACCGGTTGAATACGTCAACACCGCCGGCCTGAACATGCCAGCAGGTATAGCGCAGTACGTTAGCGGAGTAACAGGCCTTGACGGCATGGCTGCCTCGCCTGATCTGATGCTGCCCTACGGCATGAGTCCCAGCGGAGTTGTGCCTGGCCTGTATAACAGCACCGGAACATCAGTGACATTGAACTCCTCACAGGCTCCTGGAAGCATATACAACCCGTATGATCTCGGATCAGTTCAGAACATAACGGATGCGAACTACACATGGGCACCTAACTATCTGACACCAACTGATGCAGCATTCAATGATCCCTTTGGAAATTACCAGTTCATATTCCCGAGCACCATGCACGTGCTCACTGGAGCCAGCAATTTATGGTCCGGGCAGTCCACCATTGCAAGTGAGCCAGACATGGGCCAGGGTGTTACCGTGGCCGTCATAGAGGTTGGAGACCTGCCACTCTCATGGCTTCAGGGATTTGCTAAGGAAGTATGGAACAACCCCAACCAGATCACAAGCAGGCTCAGCGTTGTCAATCTTCTGGGTGCAAATCTATTCGATGGAGAGATATATGGGTGGACTCTTGAGACAGCACTTGACATAGAATATGTAGCAGCAATGGCTCCAGCCGCACACATTGACCTTGTGGCAGTGCCCAATCCCCAGTTCTCGTCCTTTGACTATGCCTACCAGTATATTGCCCAGAACCTGGTGAGCGGGAACAATGCAACTGATTCAATCAGCATCACCAGCAACTCCTACGGCAGCGGGGAGGAATATACGGCATTCTTTGGCTCTCCCATGTACATGACCGTTGAAAACACCCTGCTGTCCGAGCTTAATGCAGTTGGTGTGACGAACTTCTTCGCATCTGGTGATTATGGATCATACGCAGCAGCGTTTGAGTATGGGGCAACGTCGGCTGGAATGCCTGCCATAGCCACTGGATCCACCAGCGTAGGCGGAGGACAGCTCACAGCAGAGAGCAATGGGGTCGTTTTCCCGGAAACTGGCATCTACGCACTGAATTCCCAGTTTGACCTCGAGATGCAGGTTGCACCGGCCACTGGTGTGGAGTCATACACGTACTGGTCATATGGTTTTGGTGAGGATGGCACATTCAAGGGATTCATCGGCGGAGGATTCGGTCAGTCCATAATGTCTTCACAGCCCTGGTGGCAGAACGCCCTTGACACATACAGTTCAGGGGCAAGGATGGACCCCGTTGTCAGCGGACCTGCCGCATTCAACATGTCCGTATATACGGGATTCTGGAACCTCTTCTATGGTGGAACATCATTTGCAACTCCAATAACTGCAGGTGAATGGGCACTCATAGATGAACAGGCAAATGTGGCCTTCGGATCTCCATCCATGGGAGACATAAACCCGACACTGTACCAGGCACACAATGCCTATGAAGCAGGAATGTCCTCGGTTCACTTCAATCCCTACATAGACATGCAGAACATCGGAAAGGGATTCAACTATGGGCCTACAAACAGCTTTGACTGGTACTATTTCAACCTGAGCATAAACGAGCCCTCTGATCCAATTGTGCCCTGGTGGATTTTCACCCTTGGAAACCCGGCCGGAAACAACTGGAACTACCTGCAGGGTCTTGGAATGATCAACGTCGGAATCATGGACAGCGCACTCATTGGCCAGGTACCGAGCACACAGCACGCCCTGATGAATGAGCCATTCACCGTAATGGCACTGACTCCTTCCGGCCCAGCTCAGTTCGAAACCCTTGTTGGAGGTACCACATACACATTCCAGGTGATACTTGCCAACGGCCAGCCTGGAGGATACTACACTGTGGAGGCTTATTCCGGTGGACCCAATAACGGCATGTATGGAGGAGGGACAGTAACACAGATACACACCAATGCACAGGGGATGTTCAACTACACGCCTGTCTACAACATGAACTCTCCAAGCCCGGCCGCCTCAGAGTACGGCTACTTCCTCGTTTCGTCAGTGGCAAGCAGTGAAGGGAGCTTCCAGCAGTTTGCTGTTGTTCTTCCGCCGGTGACAAGCGGGAACCTGACACTTGGTGTCACAAACGCACTTGGCATGCTTGAAACAAGCGTTGCGGAAGTTCCAATGTTCATGGACACCCAGACCGGCTATTACAACCTCATTGGCGCTACCGGTGAAGTGTTCCTCAATGGAACTCCCGTTAGCAATGCTGTTGTGCATGAAGTATCGGTGAGCAACGCACAGTTCTCGTTCGAGGATCCCACACTGCCTGTATCAAGCTATGCACCGGGAGTGCAGATTGGAACGTTCCTGTCTGACGGAAGGGGCATGTTCAACTTCTGGACGGATGCTTTCCTTGCAGAGATCAATGGCCCTCTGTACACACAGGTTGAGATGATCTACGCCACATACGGAAACCTCACCAGCAACATGGTGACTGTGTACATAGAACCGCAGAGCGGAAGCTTCTATCCAAACATCGGCCTCAACAGTGCCGGCACAGCTCTGGTGGGAACAGTGACCTTCAGTGACATGAAATACGTGAATTACGTGAATATATCCATAGGATCAGAGCCTGGACAGTATGTGAATGTCAGCTATCCGCCACAGTTTGTCGATTCACTCACAGGTGTGCCCGTAAGTGGGGTGTTCAATGGCGTGATCCCTGTGAACTTCACAAATCTGCCGCCTGCTGGTACCCCCATTGTGGTGAACATGGTTGCCCAGGGATACAACGATCTGTCATTGAGTTTCAGCTTTTTCGGGTTCACCTTTGCCATACAGGATGTGCAGAATCCCATAGTGTGGTCTGATCCACTGATCATCAGCAACCCGGGTGCAATGCCTGCAACTGTGCTTTCAGCCTCTCAGACCGGCCTGGTGAACGGGAACCTGACACTCTCCTATTCGGCATCCTCTGAAACCCCACTGGTGAGTTCCAGCATATCTGTGGCATCTGCGGCAGGACAGCAGGTTGTTTCCCAGAATCTTCCCATGATGGGCACATTGGTCATAAACACTGCAGACTATCCTGACGGATACTACACAATAACTTACTCAGTGACCACATCTACGGGGCTGGTATCCACATCTCAGGAAACTGTCTACATAGACAACACACAGGCCCAGCTTGAAACACAGATAGCAAGCCTTGAAGCAGAATACTCATCGGCAATACAGCAGTTGAACACCCTCAAGGCAGAGCTGTCACAGTCGTCAGTCAGCAGCAGTGCACTCCAGAGCCAGATAGCTACACTGAACCAGACAATCAGGGAAATGAGCTCCAGCCTTGCATCTGCTGAATCTCAGGAAAACCTCACCTCTTCAGAACTACTGAGTGCTGAGACGCAGCTACTGAACGCAGAAAAACAGAACGGAGCTGACCAGCAGCAGATCCAGCAGATGAACAGCGAGATTTCCCAGTACAAGGCAAACGCCACAGCGCAGCAGAACACCATAGCTTCATTGCAGCAGCAGATTGCAAACCTCCAGCAGCAGATAAACGCACTGAGCGGGAAGAACAATGACAGATCCCCATTCTACTATATCGGCGGTATAATGGATGCTGTCATCGTGGGAATTGTGGCAGCAGTGGCATCTGTCAGCGTCTACAGCTACGGGAGGCAGAAGAAGAAAAACTGATTGAACAGGAGAAACATTTTTCCATATTTTTTATACATTTTTATCTTCATTTTTTTCCAGTAAAATTCTTCCTGAACAGGAAATAATAAAGGAAAGGGTCCATTATTGTTATTATTCCCCCAATAAGAGGCGGATACACTACATTGATGGCCAGGAGGCTACCTGCAACAGGAGGTGAAGCCGCTGAGAAACCGGTCCTTGTCATTGACGTTGCTCCAGAAGTAGTTGCCCTCTCTGATGGATCCACGAGTCCCATTGCAAAGGATTGCCTCACCGGAACCGCTCCCATCTGCATCCCCTGCCTCAGCACATACAGCGCCGCTGCAACCAGCAGCAATGGCGTTACTGCCAGCGCTATCAGTGCAATTGATGCAGCTATTCTTGTCCATATTATGGAAGAAAGCTCTGTTTCAGGATGCAGGATCCTTGGCAGAATCAGCATGACCAGCAGGACAAAGAGATTGGAGAGACCGAAGATTATTCCTATCTCGCCCGAGGATATGCCGAACCTGAGATGAAACCAGAGTGAAAATATTGGTGAAATGAAGCCTGCACCTATGCCACTGGGAATGGTTGGAAGAGACAGCTTCATTATGTTCTTCCATGACAGGTTTGGAAGGATGTGCCTGCTCCTCACCCCATTATCCCTGAGGAACACTGTGATCAATGCGCCAGCTGCCCCCATGATGCCGGCAAGGTAGAAAAGATAGTAGACATCTATTTTTTCAGCCTCCACAAGATCTATAAGGAATGATCCTGCACTGGCCGCCATTATGCCCAGAGCAGAGGCAAGAGACAGTATTTTTGAGAATTCTTTCCTCTCTGTGAATTCAGTTACTAGAGCCGTCTGAACTGCACCAAACGGGCCTCCTGATCCTATGGGGCCCCCGCCGGATCCTGTAAATCCGCCAACTCCGCTGAGAACTATGAGCACCAGTATATCCTTTGAACTCAGAAAGAGCATGGAAGACATGGAAAAAAGTGCGAAGAGGCCAATGAGAACCAGCTTCCGACCATAATGGTCAGCCATCATTGCCAGCAGAAATGACAGAGCTGAACTGAGGAGTATTGCCCCACCCAGTATCAGTCCAATCTCTATGAGGGAATAACCAAGATGATGCAGATACAGGCTGAGCAGCACATTGAGAAAGCCGTAACTGAAGCTCAGCAGTACTCGCGCCGATACAATGTCCGCAAGATTCCGCCTCTTTCCACTGGCAGTGGTTATCTTTCCTGTTTCTGTCATCCAATTCTCTCCTTATTCTGTTTCCAGCTTCACATGCTCTATGACCAGACTATCTAATGGTACAGAAATCCCGCTGATGGCCCCAGCATATCTCAGCATATACTTTTTGCCAGCAAAAATATGTCGTGACATCCTCCCGCCCTATGGAACGGGGCTTCCTGCTTCTGCGATCTGAGTTGCCCTTGCGGATAGTGCCCTGATCTCCACAGGCGTAACTTGGGAAGTGCCCCTCCATACTTTCTCTAATGCCCTATTGTAGATTCTAAGAATAACCTTACAAAGTCCGGAGTCGAATTCAGACTAAAAAAGTGTGGGTTGAACGCTCTCCCTGAATCAACCAGCAATGGTATTTTCAACATAATACTGGAGTAAGTAAGGAAACTAATGATTCTCATACTCAAAATCATAGGGCTGGTTTATTTTCTCACCGGTGCTCCAGTCTGATCCGTTTATGTCATAGTCACAGCATTCATCGCAATCGCCATAGATGTATACAGCGTAAAAACAGCGAGAATGCCCGTACTCACACTTAGATCTCTTATTCCATCTAGGGCGTGGGTTATCGGAAGTGGCACTACAGTTGAGGCGCCGCTCCCGGATACAGTCCCCCAGTGATGTTGTACTCATTCATTCCGGGGAAGGGATTCAGGTGGATGGTATCATTCTTGAGAGTTCTGTCCTGGTCATGGATGAACTTTCATTGATTGTGAAAACTATGGCAGTCCACAGGCAATCATTCAGTAATCTCGACAGTGGGCCGGCGGATTTCGAGAAGTACCTGGTCATGTCCGGTTCACTGATAGTACATGGAAGTGGGATTCATGCTCAAGCCCTGCTTAAGCTGCGAAATGTGCTGCGGGCATTGAAGCTTTCATGAACCATGTAGAAGGTAAACTCAATGAAATTGTGGATTCCCTGAAAGAATGGCGGTACATGGCCGGTTTAATTTTTCTGATAAAAATCATCAAGAAATGTCTTCATTGCATCCATCACAGCATCATTTTCGGATTTTAGGCCTACAGTAACCCTCACCATTCTGCTCAATGGATTCTCTAACTTCCTGACAATTATTCCATTATCTTTCAAGAACTGGAAACAGTCAAGGTTCACAAGAATGAAATTAGCTTTGCTGGGAAAAGAAAAGTGTGATATCTCCCTGTAAATCCTCTCCCTCTCATGTATTATGTATTCCACATTCTTCATGATTTCCTGTCTGTAGTCAAGCATAAGGCTGGCAGCGGCATGTGAAATGGTGCTCAGGATAAATGGAGGAATGGTGTCCAGTATCCTGCCCATCGTATCAGAAGAGGATAATGCGTACCCTACGCGAAGCCCTGCCAGTCCAAATGCTTTGGAGAAAGTTCTCAGGACGATTAGGTTATCGTAATCCCTTACAAGATCTGTGTAGCTCCTCCCGGCAAACTCACCATAAGCCTCGTCCACGATAACTGTTCTCCCAGTTTCAAGCAGTCTTTTTACCGTGTCTTTCTTTGCTGTATCACCTGTTGGATTGTTTGGAGAACAGACGACATAGGATGAATCCGCCATGTCAAGCATTCTGTCCACATCCGGCTGGAACAGCCGCGTCATGGGAATCTCAGTGAAATCTATGCCTTTTGCCTTTGCAAAGAATCTGTACATACTGAATGTTGGAGTGCTGGTCACTATGCGGGTATTTCTCAGGAAATCGAACAGAAAAGTGATAACCTGATCACTGCCGTTGCCGACAATCACATTATCAGCGCTTAATCCGTAAAGCCTGCCGATTTTTTCTCTGAGACTCTCCGAATAATCCTCAGGATAACGATTCATTTCCATACCGTTGATAATTTCAATCAGTTCAGTTTTGAATTTTTTCGGTACTTCAAACGGGACCTCGTTCCTGTCAAGCCGTATAATTTTCTTCACCTTATGGCTCATTTGTGTCACGCCTCCTGGAAAGCTCCTGCATAACGTCATCAAGCTTTATGCCGTTGAAGGAAAGCAGAACAAGAAGGTGGTATATCATGTCTGCGGTCTCATATATGGTCCTGTCACGTGAACTGGCAACAAGTACCTCCACAGCTTCCTCTCCGAACTTCTTGTATATCTCCTCGCGTCCTTTATTAAAAAGACTTTTTGTGTAGGAGTTCGCGTCTCCGGAGAGTTTTCTCCGGCTAATGACGGTTTCAAGGTCCCTGAGAACAGAGAGTGAATAATTCAGGCCTGTGGATTTAACTATCTTTTTCCCCAGTTCAGAGTGGAAGCAGCTGAATTCTCCAGTGTGGCAACCTGGCCCTTCCTGTTCTACCCTGATCAGAATGGAATCGGAATCGCAGTCAGAATATATCTTCACTATTTTCTGGGTGTACCCACTGGTCTCACCCTTCATCCTGATCCTGCCTTTTGACCTCGAATAATAGTGTGCAAATCCAGTGGAAACAGTCAGTTCCAAAGCTTCCTTATTCATATAGGCCAGTGTTATCACAGCTCCAGACCGATCTTCCACAACAATGACCGGAATCAGGCCGTCTATAAACTTGAGACTGGATATATCAGGACTTTCTGACAACGATACCTCTCCTTTCCAGATATTTCTTCAGTTCAGACACACTGAATTTTCCGTAATGGAAAACGGAAGCACCCAGGGCGGCATCTGCTCCTGCACGAAATACTTCGAAAAAATGTTCCGGAGTGCCGGCTCCACCGGATGCTATCACAGGTATGCTAACATTCTCGCTCAACTTTCCTATGAGATTTAGATCGTATCCTTTCTCAGTTCCGTCTGCATCCATTGAAGTGACCAGCAATTCTCCTGCACCAAGATTCTGGGCCTCACGCGCCCATTCAATGGCGTCTGTGCCCCTTGGAGTCCTGCCGCCGTGCGAATACACTTCGTAAAATCTGCCATTGAACCTGCAGTCTATGGCTACAACTGTGTTTGAGGAACCAACAACATCAGATATCTCCCTGATCAGGCCCTTCCTCTCTATTGCCGCAGTATTGACAAAGATCTTGTCGGCACCGTTCCTGATCAAATCCCCGGCATCTTCAGCAGATCTGATGCCTCCTCCAACGGTAAAAGGTATAGATAGCGATGATGAGACTTCCCGGGACAGTTGCCTGATTGTACCTCTATTTTCACGCGAAGCCGAAATGTCCAGAAATACTATTTCGTCTGAGCCCTCGTTCTCGTATCTTACCGCCAGTTCAACAGGGTCTCCTGCGTCTCTCATATCCTTGAACTGTACACCTTTCACAACCCTTCCGTCTTTCACATCCAGCGCCACAACTATTCTTTTCGCAAGCATTATCCGACACCCGCCAGTTCCTGAAGTTTGATACGATTTTCGTAGATGGCTTTACCCACTATGGCCCCGGAAAAACCGTATTCCTCCAGTTTCCTTAAGTCCTGTATGCCGGATATTCCCCCAGCATAGATCATCTCCTCCCCTTCCCAGAATATCTTAAGATCATGTATTCCACTAAGTGTTCCGTCTTTTTCAACATCCGTATAAATGAATCTCTTCACATACTTTCTGGAATTTTCAAAGAGCGAAATCACGCTCAGGTCAGAATTTTGTACCCAGCCTTTTGTTGCAGCTTTCATTCCCCTGGAGTCAAGGCTTACCGTTATACCGGGAAATTTTTCCGACGCCTTCTGGAGAAATACAGCATCAGCCGCTGATGTACCCAATATTACTGCAGACACTCCTGCATCAAAAGCATCCTTTATATTTTCCATGGTCCTGATGCCACCCCCAAGCTGTATCCATGACCCTGTTTCTCTTGCTATCTTTCTCACAGTATCCAGGTTCCCCGGTATACCTGAAAATGAACCGTCCAGATCCACTATGTGCAGTTTCCTGAAATATCCCGAGAATTTCACGGCAAAATCCAAAGGATCGCCATAAATTTTCGCGCTTGAACGCTCTCCCCTGGCAAGTCTTACCGCCTTGCCGTTCATCAGATCTATGGCAGGATATATCTCCAAGACTAGACCCCCATCTTACTGAAATTCCTCAGCAGCTTTTTCCCGTTCTCGCCGGATTTCTCCGGGTGAAACTGAACTCCATAGATATTATCTTTTTTTATTGCAGCGGGGAAGATCTCGGCGTCATGTTCAGAGTAGGCCTGGATAAATTCTTCCGGGACATCAATCCTGTATGTGTGCACGAAGTAGAAATAAGAATTATCATCAATGTCTTCGAAGAGACAGTGGGATTTCTTGAATCTGACACTGTTCCAACCGATGTGGGGTAATCTTTTTCCAGTGAGCCGGACGGTCCTGCCGGGAATCACACCGAGACCTTTTCCCAATCCTTCTTCACTCTCCTCTGTGAGAACCTGCATGCCAAGGCATATGCCCAGAACAGGAATTCCTTCCCTAATGCGATCCAGCAGAACCCCCCGTAATCTTTCCAGTTCAGAGGCCACTGTATGAAATGATCCAACACCTGGCAGCACTATCTTTTCAGCTTTCTCAATTTCGTACTGATCGGCCGTTACTTTTCCACCCACGGCTTTCGCCACATTGGAGAAGTTTCCAATTCCAAGATCGACTATGGCAATCACGTCAGACTCCCCTTTGTGCTCTCCAGCCTGCTGGATGGCTGAATTGCCTGTTCCATTGCTTTTCCGAGGGCTTTGAAGGATGCCTCGGTTATGTGATGCGGGTTCTGTCCTGCCATCTGGATAACATGAATGGTGGCCCCCAGTGTCCTGGAAAACGCCAGATAGAATTCTCTGACAAGATTCAGGCTGAATCCTTCATCATCATTGTAAGACAGCGTGAAATTCAGGAAAGGACGTGAGATGTCCACTGCAACCATCACAAGAGCTTCATCCATCGGTATTACTGCATTGCCGAAGCGCTTTATTTCCGAAAGTTCGCCCCTGATTGCCTGGGCAATTGCTATGCCCATGTCTTCCCACAGGTGGTGCCTTAAATCCCACTTGGCCTCGATTCGCGCAGGCATGTTCATGTAGAAGAACAGCGTCTTAAGCATGTGGTCAAGTATTTTATCTCCCGTATCGATGAGAGTGATTCCATCTCCAGTCTCTACAGTTATGTCAACTTCGTTTGTTTTCCTCTTCAATTTCTTGCCTCCATAGATTTTCTGTGTGCTGCCATGCCTTCAATCGAAGCCAGTTCCATGCCGGACTTCCTGAATTTCATGAATTCGTCTCTTCCGGTGTATGCCACGGATATTCTCTTCGTGAAGTCCCATACTGTCAGTGCGGATGAAAAAACAGCAGACCCTCCGGTCGGAAGGATGTGATTAACTCCGAGAAAATAATCACCGGCTGGGACAGGCGAATATGGACCCATGTAAACAGCTCCGGCATTTTCAACCATATCGATTAATCTCATGGGATCCATCACCAGGAGTTCCAGGTGCTCCGGAGCCAGTTCATTGGCACTGGAAATGCATTCTTCCAGAGTGGAATATATCCTTATGTCGACCCCTTCTGCTTCACATACCCGTGCCAGTTCTGACGACGTCGTCAGGAGCCATGCCTTTGAATCGGGTCCGTGTTCAAGTTGCGAAGCCAGATCCGCCATTACGTACTTCGGATCTGCCGCTTCATCTGCAATGATGCATATTTCTGAAGGGCCGTTCAGGCCATCTATCCCTACTGTCCCAAATACCTGCCTCTTGGCTTCGGTTACAAATGCATTACCGGGGCCAAAAATCTTCTGTACCGGTTTCATGCCTATCCCGTATGCCATTGCACCTATGGCCTGTATCCCGCCAATCCTGTATATTTCGCTAATATCCAGCTTCTTCGCAATATACAGCAGGGCCGGCTCTATTTTTCCGCCATTCGGTGCCGTCACCACTACTATTTCCCTGACTCCTGCAATTCTTGCGGGAACCGCAGACATTATGAGACTCGAAGGAAGGGGCTTTCCACCGGGAACATACAGTCCGATTCTTTTCAGAGGACGCTCCACTATGCCGTACATAGACCCATTCTGCGTGAAAAGTGTGGAGTGATTGATCTGTGCGGAGTGCACATTACGAACTCTTTCAATCACCGTGTCGATGGCGCTGATCTGATCGGGATTCATCAATGAATCTGACTCTTCAATTTCCTCAGCCGGAACCCTGATGGGTCCGACATAATTATCAAAACGGGAAGAATATTCTTTCAGAGCTTCCTCACCTCTCTGCTTTATGTCATAAAGAACTTCCCGGGTATATTTCTCAATATCCATTTTCTATCACCTTTTCCATCCGTGTTACCACGCTGTTGATTTCCTCGAATTTTGATTTCTGGGATATGCGGTTTACAATAAGCTGGGCATAAACGTCAGTGATCTTCTGAATCTCGGACAGGCCATTTTCCCTGAGAGTTGTTCCCGTATCAACAATATCTGCAATGGCATCCGCTATGCCTAGACGTGGTGCAAGCTCTATTGACCCTGAAAGGGGTATAACCCTGACGTCAAGGCCGAGGGAATCAAAGTATTTCTTCGTAATGTTCCGGTACTTTGTTGCAATCCTGAATCCATCCATATCCTGCGGTCTTATGTCACTTCCTGAAGGAACTGCCAGACTGATCCTGCAGTTGCCAAAATTGAGTCTTAGCGGAATGAATACGTCAGGCTGGTTCTCCTGGGTGATATCGCTGCCCACTATTCCTATGTCCGCAGCATTGAGAACATACATGGGCACATCTGACGGTTTGGCCAGCATGATTTCGTAGCCGTCTGTTCGTATGATAAGCGACCTGTTCTCAGGTGCATCTGCACTGATGCCTATGTCCCTGAGCAGGCGCATTGAAGGTTCGAAAAGTCTTCCCTTAGGCAGAGCTATTCTCATTCGTCACCACCTCCACAGGTATCCCCATCTTTATCAGTTCCTGCGCCCTTGAATATGCTTCCGAAGGGGTTCTTCCGCTTACAGGGACACGGGCGGAACTCTTTCTCGTATCGTAAAGTGAGGCAAGTGAATCAAGGTTGAATGCAAATCCCACAGCCTCTATGTCACCAATCCGGTAACTTCCACCGTTCCCAATCAGGCGTTCGAATCTGGGCGAATAAATCTCGAATACAAGATTGTCATAATAGGAATGGAGTCCCACGGTTCCCAGATCAATTATGACCCTCTCGTGATTGACTTCTGATACCACATCATCAATCTGGCTGAATCCACTCTTTTTCCCCCGGGAATTTATCATTTCCCATATCCTTTTTTTTATTGAGTTTTCTATTGGCAGATCGTCAATTGCAGAAAAATTCCTCCTGGAAACTGCGTCCAGTATCACGTCACTGTATTCCGGAACTTTTCCGGCAATATTTTTCCATATCCCAACACTTCCAACATCAATGTAAAAATCTGTGATTCCGAGATTATTCATGGCGGAAATTGCAATATTGAGAATCTCCACAGTGCTCCACTTTTTGTCTCCCCCTATGAACTCCACTCCCGCCTGCCAGGTTCCCATTACTCCTTTCCTGATGACCTCGGAAACGTAGAAGAGTCTCAATTTTTCCTGTCTTCCCTTCAGGTTAACGGCAATTTGGGATGTTATGTCAGGCCTCACTATACAGAACTCATCATTGTAGGTGAATTTCATGCCATCCCGCAGTTCGTGCCTAAAGGCTTCAACAGTAGGCAGGAAAACTTCCTCGTAGCCCCACAGTTCAAAGATATTTCGCAATCTGCGAACTACTTTCGAAAGCGATGCTGATCTGGTAAAAACATCGCTCAAAACAAAACCTCCTTTCCAGAAGGTACAAAAACGGACGCCCCGTATTTAAAACTGATGAAGACAGCTTTTCTCGGCAAAAAACTTCGTTGATAGGGAATAGGCACACGCTGTGCTGCCGAAGCTGTACTTATACATCATAAGCTCGACTCCTTTATTGCTGAATCATATTTAATTGTGTCGCCGAGTCGAGGTAAGACGTTACGGTTCCTGTAACTGAAACACTGATTGGAAAAATTTCGCAAGATTTGCATGCCGGCACCTGCCACAGAAAATGCTAAAATCAGAATAAAGGGGTTGCCTCATAACAAATCGAGAAGGCAGTCTGAACGTGGAAAATTCAAGCTATTTCCTGGCAGTTGATATTCCCTTTATATCTATTTCATCCTTGAGGATGAGGTGCTCGTTCCGATATTCAGGACATTTCCCGGTGTAATAGTCCATTCAAATTTACACGTCGTTGACTGTCACAGAGCGTAGAATAGTGGATCTCCGCCCCAGGATATTTCGTCAGAGAAAGAAATGATCGAATCCATGACCTCTTCTCCCATCTTTCGCAGGAAATTCCGGTACAAAGATTGCTGCCAGAATTCCATTCGGCCCGAAGATGCTCTGTTCCTCATTCCATGCCATCTGGCTTTGCAGATGCAGGCACGCATGAAGCAATATGCTATCTGACCGTTCCTTTTCTGCCTGCCAGGAGACACTGCAATGTGCTGGAAATAATAACCGAGATGGAATCTATTTCTAAATCTGGAAATTCATAACCTGATCCGGAGGATGTGATAGAAGAACTCAGAGCGTAAATTCAACATTTTTCCTGTTTAACTACAAATTTCAACATCTCTGAAGCAACATCAGTGCCCGAGGCTGCAGTGGTTCCCCTGAACTCCATGGTGCCATTTATTTCATTAACCACTGGCCCCCCATCTGTTTCCATTATGTCCACACCGTAAATTCCGGTATCCAGAAAGCTCACAGACTTTATAGCCAGCTCCTCAATTTCACTGTCTTTCGGAAGCTTTTCCACCCTTCCCCCAATTGCAGCATTTGTTCTCCATTCATCTCCGGTCTGGTATCTATACATACCGGCAATGATCTCCTCTCCTGCCACTATGATCCTGATGTCCCGCCCTGGTTTTCTCACAAATTCCTGAAAGTAGTACACTGACTGTATGGGGTGCATCAGTGATCTATCATGAAGAACCGCCTGAGCTGCGAATTTATCCTTTAAAAGTGCGATCATTCTCCCCCAGCTTCCAGTAATGGGCTTGAGAACCGCTTCGCCATTGAATCTTTCCATAAAAAGCCTGAGCGCAGCATCCTCGTCAAATGCGAAAGCCGTAAATGGTGTTCGAATTCCGTTTTGATACAGGTGGAGGGATGTCATCATCTTATTGCCAGTAATTTCCAGGGATCGGTATGTATTTACAACACGATGATTCATGTGTTCGAGTACCGCGGTAGAAAAGAGACCTCTGTAGAACCCAACTGATCTTTGAATGCTTATGTCTCCAAGGTTTTTCGGACATTTATCGCCCAGAGCAGGTGAGAATTTCCTGATGTCCACCGACACAACCGAAATGCTCATTTCAGAAGCTTTCTTCAGCAGTTCCTTTTCTTCCCATCTGAGTACGTCATAAAGAATTGATACTGTTACCATTTTTACCAATCCAGTCATAAAGTGAATACATTCACAACAGATTGATATTCTACATGCACAAATAATATGTTATTAAAATTTTTCATAATATCACGAAAAATTCACAGGGATTTGTATTATAATTTAAACTACTCTCCCCAGTCTTCCTTAATATTCTCAGCAGCAGCCAGCTTAACCTGACCACCATCAAGTGATACTATCTCGAACTCCACCCCGCAGTCCGGGCATGTCAGTATCTCTCCAACCATTGCATCCTCGGGAATGTGCAGGTCTCCACCGCATGTTGTGCATTCATTCATCGTAGTTTTCTCCACCATGGTAATGACTAAGCATCGGCAAATATTAATTACTTATGACCTATATGGTTCATAAATGCACAAGCCCAGCAATACCGCAATAAGCGTAAATCGTGCAGTGCGCGATATCATGGAGAAAGATCTATTCCTCAACATTTCACTAAGGAATGGATATGCCAATCTGAGTGGCATTGCAAGATTTATTGCCCCCAAGGTAGAATCCAGGCTTGGGGAGCTTCCCAACAGGGAGGCTATAATGTCAGCTATCAAGCGTAACCGCAGTAACGTATTCAGCATGGAGACAGCATTGAAATCCGCTCTTGCTGCATCCACAGTGAGAATGACAACGGGGATGGTTCAACTGATCTTGCCCAACCTCTATTTTCCAAGAATGCTTGATTACTTTCAGGCTGGAATTACCAATGGGTCGGTGTTCCTTTCCACCGGTCTCCAAAATGCAAGCTTTGTGGCCGAGAAAACAACTCTTCAGGGCATGGACAGATCCCTCAGGAGACTTGTATCTAATATAAGGGAAAATGTCTCCGCAATGCACTTGATTATATCCGGGAATGCCCTGGAGACCCCAGGATTTCTCACCTCTCTCTTCGAGAAGCTTTCAATGGCGGGTATCAATGTCATTGGAACGGCTAACTCGTATTCCGATCTGGTCATTCTTGTGGACGATGAGAACTCCAGTGAAGCCTTCTCCGCCATAAATGATATGATAAGATACTCCAGGTTGCCTTAACCCGCCGGAATGTTGGCTGGTTATGAGAGAACCAGTGTTTTTCATGCCCTGATACCTTCAGATTTCCTAGACTGGTTCACGGATCCGCGATCTTTTTCCCGCCGCGGCAAACATGCGGGATTATGAAGAGTGAATTATTTTGCAGCCATATCATCAAAAGCATTGGCCAAGTTTGCAAAATAGCAATATTATGCCTGCATCTCAAGTATTTACAGACATAGTGGGGGCCATCAGCTACAGAAATATTAATCGGCAATTAAGGAGAGCAATGGTTCGTATGCTCATACCGCCTATCATAATCGCGGCTGAAGATAAGGTAAAACCAGAACTGAAGGAAATGGATATCAGGTGATACGGCTCTGAGTGCTGACATCACCTACAGAAACTGTCTGCAGTTCACTGACCATGGCCATAATTGCATCATCGGTGAATGATGAGACTTCAGGGCTGCTCTTTATACGTTCCATCAGGATGTCAAGCTGGTTCCCACTGCATTTGAGTCCAAGGCTGCTGAGCCTGCTTGCAAGTGCATGCTTTCCCGTATACTTATCAATGGTGAAATCTCTCTCCCGCCCGAAGAGGGAGGGGTCAATAAATTCATAGGTTGAAGGGTTGTTCATAATCCCGGCAACATGGACACCTGATTTATGCATGAAAGCATACCTTCCAGTAACAGGATAATTGGGCTGTAATTTGATTCCACTGAATCTCTCGACCATTTCCGATACTCCAGCAAGCTTTGTCAGGTCTGCAGCCTCTATGGACATGTGATATTTCAACGCCACAGCAATAACCTGAGTCGGCGTGATACCTACCCTTTCTCCCAGTCCGTTTACAGTGGCATGAACGATTGTTGCTCCTCCTTCAACTGCTGCAAGAGAATTTCCCACCGCATTACCCAAATCATTATGGGCATGTATGTCAAACTCAAGTCCTGGGAAGGATCTCGACAGTTGCCGGAACATGGCCCTTGTCCTCCATGGAAGCATGATCCCCACCGTGTCTGCTATACCGATTCGATCTGCTCCCGCAGATTCTGCAGTACGTATCACGTCTGTAAGATAGTCCCAATCCGTCCTGGATGCATCTTCCGGAGTGAATCTTACCTTTACACCCTGGGATCTAGCCCTTTCCACTCCCTCGCCTATTATCTGAAGGGCCTCTTCCTGTGTCCTGTGGGTTTTTGAAGAAAGATGTGTTCCACTGACTCCATAGAAAATGGCTACCCTGTCCACTCCTGTGGATACTGCAAGATCAATGTCTGACGCCATTGATCTGCTGTGGGCTATGAGTTCAGAGGATATCATCCCCTGGTCTTTCATCCTAACTATCTGCCTGATGCCTTCCAGTACATCAGGTGAAACTGATGGATGTCCTGTTTCTATCATTCTCACACCCAGATCAGATAGGCTCCGTGCGATCATGACCCTCTGTTCAACTGAGAAATTAACTCCAGGGGTCTGCTCACCTTCTCTCAGGGTCGTATCAAGGATTCCTGCGTATCTTTTGGTTATCATTGCAAAATTATCAAGAGCCTGTATAATAGCTTATTGACCAATACTGGTCAAACATATAATAAATTAAACTTAATTCCAATTTTCAGTTAAAGTTTCAAAGATTCTTCAGGATTGAAGCTGTAACATCGGCCGTTCCTGCTTTCCCGCCCATATCAGGTGTAAGGCTCCCTGCAGATTCCAGTATCCTGTGAACTGAGTCCTCAACCGCCCTGTGTGCATCCATGAGTATCTTATCCTGATACCTATTTGCCAGCCACTCAAAGAGCATTGAAACCGAGAGAATTTCAGAAAGAGGGTTTGCAAATCCTTTACCAGCAATGTCAGGCGCTGTTCCATGTGAAGCCTGTGCCATTGCCCAGTTATCGCCGAAATTAAGTGACGGGGCAATCCCCAGGCTCCCGGCCACAGCCGCTGCCTCGTCCGAGAGTATATCGCCGTACATGTTGGTGGTGGCTATGACATCGAACTTGCCCGGATTGAGTATCAGGTCATATGCAACCGAGTCCACCAGCCGATCTTCGGAAAGGATGCCATGGCAGTCCGCAGCCTTCTTCCTGAACTCATCCAGGAACAGTCCGTCCGTAACACTGAGCACATTGCCCTTGTGAACCGCTGTCACCTTTTTTCTCCTGGCGGCCGCATAACGGAATGCGACATCGCTGATCTTGGCCATTTTCTCCCTTGTTATTACACGCACTGAAAGCGCCACATCCCTGGTGGGCATGAATTCCCCACTGCCCAGGAACATGTTTCTATCGGCATAAAACCCCTGGGTGTTCTCCCTGACTATAAGCGTGTCGATGGGATCAAGTCTTCCCCTCAGGTATGTTCTCACCGGTCTGATGTTGGCGTAGAGATCAAAATGGGTCCTTATGGCACCTGACGGACTCTTCTGCCCCCTTGAACCGGGATAACTGCCAACTTCCAGTGGCCCCAGTATGAGCCCATCTGACATTTCAATCTTCTTAAGAACCTCATCTGTGAGGGGCTTGCCCCACAACTGGAATGATTCCCATCCAACCGGCACCTTGCTGAAAGATATAAGGCCGGATGAACCAAGCCTGTCCATTGCTGCAGAAAAAATAGAAACAGCTGACTCCACCACCTCTGGTCCGATGCCGTCTCCGGCAGCCACGCTTATGTCGTATTTATCCTTCATACTGAATCCTTTGTCCTCACAGCGGCTCGCTGTCAATATATCCATTGGATCTGAGCACTTCTATTATGCCGCCTGACCTCACGATATTCATCAACAGGTCTGGAATCCTGTTGAATTCTCTCACTGATCCGTCCTGTTCCCTTGTTACAGTGCAGTTCTGGAAGTCAACCTGTATGATATCACCCTCGGCGATCCATTGCGTAATCCCGTCCATACGCAAAACCGGTAGCCCACTGTTAACGGCGTTTCTCATGAAAAGTCCGTTGACGGTTTCTGCCATCACCAGCACTATACCGAGACCCACAAGATTTGCCGCTGCTGGTCGAGAAGAGCCCACCCCAAAATTCCGGCCTGCAACGATGATGTCGCCCCTATTAACCTGGGAGGCCCATCCGGGCCTGTTTGCCCACATTGTATACTTTGGCCTGTCTTTCTCCGGAAGCGTATAACAAATGTGTGGATACATGAGGTCCGTGTTTATGTCGTCTCCAAAACCCCACACCCTTCCCCTGATCTTGTCATCCATCTATGAACCTCCAGGTATGCTGCTGGGGCTCACTATCTCACCTGCAACTGCCGAGGCCGCCACTGTGGCTGAAGATGCCATGTATATCCTGGCATCTCTGGAACCCATCCTTCCCTTGAAATTCCTGGTTGTTGATGTTATGGCAGTTTCTCCGTCAGCAAGGAGGCCCATGTGGCCGCCCATGCATGATCCGCAGGTTGGATTGGTCACGATCCCTCCGGCCTTCACTATTGTTGGGATGTAGCCAAGTTCCATCCCCCTTAGATAGATGGACTGGGTGGCAGGCGTCACAATCAGCCTTGTTCCTGAATGCACCTTTCTTCCCTTTAGAATCCTTGCTGCCACTTCCAGATCGGACAGTTTCCCGTTGGCACATGATCCGATGGTGCACTGGTCAACCTTGATTCCCTGTATGTCATCCACCGGCCTGGTATTCCCGGCAACAGAATCTGGAAGTGCGGCCATGGGCACTACCTCGGACATATCAAGCTGGTATGCGCCTGCATAACTGGCAGATGGGTCAGGAGACACCGGGGAATATTCCTGAACTCCTCGTTCCTGAACATAGGACCGCAGTACCTCATCACCTGGAAAGACGGCAAATTCCACACTCAGTTCAGCACACATGGTTGAGATAACCGTCCTCTGATCCATGTTCAGGGTCCTCACACCGTCTCCTGCAAATTCAATATTCATGTTGGGCATATTCCCAAGATCTCCGGCCATTTTCAGGAAAACATCCTTTGCTTCGGACATTCCTGAAAGTTTTCCAGAAAGGTCAACCTTAAGTGTTTCACCCACAGCGAACCACGTTTTTCCTGTGCACATGACCTGCATGAGTTCTGGCGTTCCAAGTCCTCTGCTCAGCATGTTGAATGCCCCGGCAGCCACCGAATGGGAATCTGTATTGGCCACGATCTGGCCGGGATAGAACCATCCTGACTCGGCGGCAAAGGCGTGAGCTATTCCTCCAGACCCGTAGTCATAGAAATCATTCAGGTTCAGTCTCTTCACCAGCTTTCGTATCTTGGCAGTGCCATTGGCCATCTCCACGTTTGGCGCAGGTACAAAGTGATCGAAAACAACGCTGATCTTTGATGGGTCAAAGACCCTTGCCGGTGGATTCTGGATCAGTTCAGGATGCTGGCCCGCTATGTCAAGCAGGATCACTCTGTCCACAGACACGGTTACTATGTCGCCCGGTTCCACCTTCCCTGAACTGTCCGAAGAATGTGAGGACAGTATCTTCTCAGCAATATTCAGGCCGTCCCTCTCCCCTTTTCACTGATGGCCTGGCCTTCCTTTCGGCCTCGTTCCAGATTCAACAGTGCGTCTGCAACTATTTCGGCGCTTCTCCATACTTCCTCAAGCGATATTTCCTCCAGTTCTGTATGTGAAAGCTGAGGGTTGCCCGGCCCATAGGTCACACAGGGTATTTTCCATCTTGACCCAAGTATGTTCATATCGCCGCTCCCGCTCTTGAATAGCAACTGCGCTTCACTTCCGGTGTTCTTTCTCACAGATTCCTTGAAGGCTGAGATCAGAGGTGTCTTCAGCCCTGAAACATAAGGTTCCACACTGCTTCTGATCATGAAAGATGGTTCAGAAGCGGTGGAGGATTTCACCAGGTCCAGTATTTCTGAAAGGACGTCATCCTGCTTTCTGGATGGAGGGTATCTTACATCAAGGGTCATCGCGGCATTTGAAGGGGTCATGTTGTCTGCATCCCCTGCCCTTATGGATGTGAGTGCAGCTGAAACCTTTGAAAATTCCCTGTTCTTTCCAAGTTTATCCCTGACTGAATTCCATGCCTCCACGGCAGATTCCACAGCACTCTGGCCCAGCCAGGGAGCACTGGCATGCACCTGCCCCGACCTGAATTCCATATCCAAAAGGATGCGCCCACGGTAGCCAACTGTTATGCCTGTTACTGCAGAGGGTTCACCAAAAATGGCATAGTCTGATCTGGGCTGGCTGGAGGCTACTTCCATTATGCCCTTGCCAGGTCCCTCTTCACCCACAGCAGCAATCATACGTATGGTTCCGCTGAATCCTCTCTGTTTTGCCATCGACACGCCAAACATCAGTGATACCAGTGAGGATTTTGCATCCGTTGCCCCCCTTCCATAAAGCGTGTCTCCATCCTCCCTCACCGGTAGCTGGCCGGGAACAGTGTCTATGTGCCCGCAGACAAGAATTTCCGGAGATCCGCCGCTGAAAATTGAAACACCATTACCGGCCCTGTCCACTAAGAATTCGTCTGCGCCCAGGCGCAAAATTTCCCTTCCAAAGTATTCTACAGCCTTCTCCTCATTCCCTGTTGGAGAATATATATCCACAAGCTCTTTCACCACCCTGTCTGTGGGATGCGTCACCTGAGGCCCTCCCTGACATAATCCATGATTTCGCCGGGAACATCCACCTGTGCTACCCTAACAGTGTTCTTGAACTCGGTAGTGCTGTTCACCTCGTGCACCACATAGCCATTTTCAGTTTCCATGATGTCAACCCCGAAAACGCCTTTCCCAACACTTCTTGCCGCCCTTATGGATATGTCCTCAAGTTCCGGTGTGATGGGGCATTTTTCGGCTCTGCCACCAATTGCCGTGTTGGTCCTCCAGTCATCGTCCGACTGGTATCTGTAGATTCCTCCGATGACCCTGTCCCCCACAACGAATGTTCTGATGTCCCTGGGCGGCCGTTTTACGAATTCCTGTAGATAGAAGATGGAATATAATGGGTACATGTATTCCCTGTCCTCCATTACGGCCGATGCAGCCGTCCTGTCATTGAGAAGCGCCACCATCCTGCCCCAGCTCCCTGTAACAGGTTTCAGAACCGCCCTGCCTCCGAACTTGGAGGAAAACTGCTTCATGGCTGTAGGGTAAGAGGCTGCCACTGAAGTCTTTGGAGTTGGCACGCCATTCTTCACCAGGGCAAGTGATGTCAGCATCTTGTTTCCCGCCACATCAATGGTGTTGAAGTCGTTTATGACCTTCTGCCCCTTGAACTCCAGATAGGCTGTTGAATGCAGGCCGCGATAGTAGGAAGTGCACCTCTGGAGAGTCACAGATCCATATTCTCCAGGCAGTGGCGCATCAAGGTCCATATCCATGTCCTTGACATCCACCATGTTGATCTCCATGCCCCGGTCCTGGCCAGCCTTAAGCAGTGCCTTTTCCTCCCATCTCACAAGATCGTATACCATTGAGATTTTCATGCTGCACCCCCCTGCTTTAGCTGGTCATCAAGAGCCCCCTTTATTTTCACGATGGCCTCATCCACCTGCTCCCTTGTGAGGATGTAAGGCGGAAGCATCCTTATGATGTTGATGCCAGAGTAGAGGGTTATGACGCCCCTGTCCAGAAGATTCATCAGAACGGGCAGAAACCTGATTCTAAGCTCAAGGGCAAGCATCATGCCTATCCCTCTGGCATGGCTAACCAGACGATGGTTTCCCAGATCCTCCTGCATCCTTTCCAGAAAGTATTTTCCAGTATCCCTTGCCTTCTCCACATATCCATTCCTGAGCCGGTCTATAACTGCACTTCCTGCGGCACAGGCCAGCGGGTTGCCTCCTGTTGTTGAACTCTGCTCTCCTATTTCAAGGGCATCCACGAACTCGCTCCTCCCCACTGTAACTCCCATGGGGATGCCTCCGCCTATGCCCTTTCCTACCGTCATGATGTCCGGTGTTATGCCCCAGTGCTCATGGGCCCACATCTTTCCAGTCCTCCCCAGGCCTGACTGAATCTCATCCATGATGAGAAGCGTCCCCGATGCCTCTGTCATTTCCCTCACTTCCTTAAGATACTGGTCTCCGGGAAGGTTTATTCCGCCCTCCCCCTGAACCGGCTCCAGAAAGACGGCTGCCACGTCGAAGGATGAAAGGGCTTTCCTGAGCATTTCTGCATCGCCAAATTTCACAAATTCAACATCGCCAACAAGAAGATCCTGGAACGATTTCCTGTATTTTGAGGAATGCGTGACTGAGAGTGACCCCAGTGTCTTTCCGTGGTATCCCCTTTCCATGCTTATCATCCTGTGTCTCCTGGTGGACTTCACTGCAATTTTTATTGCGGCTTCAACAGCCTCGGTTCCGCTATTGGAAAGAAAAGCCCGGTTAAGCCCCCTGGGCGCTATTGACATGAAGTCCTTTAGAAATTCAGCTCTTGCAGGGCTGTAAACCGAGGCATGAGTTATGTATACCTTCTCCATCTGCTGCATTATGGCTTCCTTGATTTTCTCATCAGAGTGTCCAAGGATGGCAACCCCATAGCCGCTCATGAGATCCAGATACTCTTTACCGTCCAGATCCCATATGTTTGCGCCCTGGGCCCTGGCGGCCAGTACCGGTATCTTCTGGTAGGTTCCCGCCAGGAATTCATCCTCTATCTTCTGGAAATATTCGTTATCCATCATTTTTCAATCACCGTTTTCATTTTTCCCTGGACTGCATTTTCAAGCGGGTTTGATATGGTACCTGAACTGATGACGACCCTTCCTGCTCCACCGGCCAGTGCCTCCCTTGCTGCAATCAATTTCTTGTCCATTCCGTTTCCCACACCCCGTATGGCTTCATCTAGTTCCGTCCCTGCAATATGCGGAACCAGTGAATCTTCACGCATCACACCAGTAACATTTGTCAAAAGAACAAGCAGATCCGCCTTCAGAGAACCTGCTATTGCCGCCGCAGCCCTGTCTCCGTCAACATTGAGCGCCTCACCGTCTTTGCTGACTGCTATTGGAGCTATGACCGGCAACTGGCCAAGATCCATAAGGCCATTCAGGAAGGCTGAATTGATCTCTGTTATCCTCCCTGTGTAGCCTCCATCTACAAACATGGGACGTCCGTTCCCGCTCAGTATCTTCAATCGGCTCTTGCGCTCAGCAACCATCAGTCCTGCATCTATGCCGGTGATGCCCACCGAATTTCGGCCGTATTTTCTCAGGGCAAGAACAATATCGGTGTTTATCCTGCCTTTCATTGCCATAAGAAAGACCTCCATTGTTTGTGCATCCGTATATCTGCTCCTTACTCCGTCAGGAGATGTGACAAATCTGGGTTCAATGCCAAGTCTCATGGTCAGGTCAGTTACCGCCGGCCCACCGCCATGGACAAGAACAATCCGGTCATTCTCATAATATGCAATTTCCTTTATGAGAGAATCTGGAACTCCGCTGCTGGCAATGCTTCCACCAACCTTCACCACTGTGACCATGATCACACCAGCCTGAGAGGAGCCGAATTGAGGCCTGCATTTTCAGGGTATCCCATCATTATGTTCATTGATTGGATTGCATTACCTGCTGCACCCTTGATCAGGTTATCAATTGCTCCTATGGCAACAACTCTGTTCACATGCCTGTCAATTGCAAATCCCAGGTCCACGAAATTCGATCCGATTACCAGCTTTGGATCCGGGTACCTGAAGAGGCCATTGGGATCCATCATGAATCTTATGAATGGCTCGTTTCGGTACATGGAGCGATAAGCCTTCCATAAATCAGTTTCCGTAAGCCTGTGTTCTGTAAATATGCTTGATGTTGTCAGTATGCCCCTCACCATATTCACCGAATGTGCAGACATGGTAACGGTCACCCGTTTTTCGGCAGCAATTGATAATTCCTGCTCAATTTCACCTATGTGCCTGTGATCCGAGGGGCTGTAAATCCTCACCGAATTAAATCTCTCAGAAAAATGGGTTGCGGACGTGGATTTGTTGCCAGACCCAGATGATCCTATCTTGGCATCTATTACGGTGATACCGGCCAGCAATCCGGATTTTGCCAGCGGTGCCAGGCTGTATATGGATGAGCTTGCAATGCAGCCGGGAACAGCGATCAGCCTTGAATTGCGTATCTCGTCCCTGTGAAGTTCAGGCATACCATAGGTGAACTTCTGCAGGAGATCCGGAGCAGGATGTTCCCAACCGTACCATACTGGATACTGGGAGCTATCCTTCAGCCTGAAATCGGCGCTCATGTCTATGATCCTTGTGCCTGTTTCAACAAGCTGCGGTGTTATCTTCACGGATGATCCATGTGGAACTGCCAGAAACAGAATGTCCACCTTTGCTGCAACATCCATTGGCGTTTCATCGGTGAACTTCAGGTTCGTGTAACCCTTCAGGTTGGGATGAACCCTGGTGATGTATTCCCCAGCATTGTGCTTTGATGTGGCTGCGGTAATTTCAACTTCGGGATGATTCAGCAGGAGCCGGAGGATTTCTCCGCCTGTGTATCCGGATGCGCCGATAATGCCTACTTTAGACAAAAATATCAATCCAAAAAGATAGAAAATGATTCGGAGGCAGGCTGATCATTCGCCCCAGTCTTCCCTTATTTCCTCTGCTGCCCTCAGGACAGGGTTTCCATCACGTATTTCTGAAACCTCATACTCAACTCCGCAATCCGGGCAACTCACAATCTCGCCTTTTATTACATCATCGGGAACCTGCAGCGACCCGCCACAAACATTACACTCTGTTTCCATATCTCACACCTTTTCTGTCATCATAAGATGGCAATATACCGTTTCAGTCTTGGAAAATATTAATATTTTATGACCTATTCTGGTCATAGTTTGACTTAAATGACCAAAATGGAGCTAAGTATAAACGGCCTTGTGAAAAACATGGTTACCAATGACATATTCCTTGCAACATCACTGAACAGGGGATACGTGAATCTCAGCGCTGTTGCTCGCGACCTCAAGCCAGCAATCGAGATGCGGTTGGGGCAGGACGTAAATACAGAGGCCATAATTTCTGCTCTGAAGAGAAACAGGGATACGTCCAGAAAATATGATAACAGGGTCCTGGAATCCATGGCCCAGACCAGTGTGCAGATGCTGACCTCTGTCACCAAGTTTGTGCTTCCCGTGAACAAGAACGAAAGGGTTTTCAGGGAAATGTATGAACTGAAAATGCCCGGGGCAGTTTATATTTCCACCGGAACTGAGTTCACCACATTCATAGTTGAGGACAGGAACCTTGGCTCATTTTCTGAAATTATCAGGAGAGGCATAGTAGACAGGAAGACTGGACTGGCCGTGATAATAGTGAAGAGCCCCGTCTCAATGATTGAAACCCCGGGGTACCTGATGTCGCTCTATTCCAAACTGGCATTTTCCGGGATAAATGTGGAAGAGACAACCAACAGTTACACAGACGCCATCATTGTTGTCAGCGAACGAGATTCCAGTGAGGCCTTCATGGCAATTCATGATCTCATACAGTATGCTAGGGAACATGTCCGTACTGGCAAACGATAGACTGGATCTGTTGTGATATCGCCCCTCCCTGTCGGATGGGGTTTCCTGATACATGGATTGGCATCTGCCTGTATGGATATATTCCGCACATACCCGGAGTGGCAATCTCCACAGGCGTGAATTCGGATATTCAATTTCGTGGACAATTGGGATCAGGCACTCTGGAGGCAAATGTCAATATCCGATCCAGCGTGGGATTCTCACTGTGCTGCCGACCCATAGAGATAAATGAATGCTGCCATTCTGCTGCCTCAGGGTGCCCCTATTTCCAATACAGGTTCACTTGCTGTTTCTCCCCGATATATCATCACAGAACGCAGAAGTCTTCTTCCATTCTCTGGCCGGAATTTCAGGTATCCAGTTCATGTGGCTTCAACCTCCTCACAAAAATTTCAGGATCAGGGAATAAATTTTACATTCTTCATTCCATGGCGGAAAATGTACAGGAGATATTATGTTATAAGGGATAACGCAGCGAATCCCCCCTATGCCGGCAAGCCATGGCTGATGTCTCTTGGCTCCCATGGAATAGTCATTGGAAAGACAGGATCTGGGAAATCCAACTATCTGCTCCACATCCTCAAGCATATCGACAGGGAAGACTGCAACATTGTCCTGTTAGATCCCCACGGGCAAACTGCAGAAATAACGGCCACATCATCTCATTTCGCACCA
This sequence comes from Thermoplasmatales archaeon UBA509, assembly GCA_002498845.1. Classification (GTDB taxonomy): domain Archaea; phylum Thermoplasmatota; class Thermoplasmata; order Thermoplasmatales; family Thermoplasmataceae; genus UBA509. Next base: position 31,453 of record DAJC01000028.1, read on the forward strand.
ATATACATCATTCATTCTCATGGCACGACTTCTGACATTGGTGAGCCTACACAAGTAAGCTACCCCCTGAATGGGGTAAACTATACCTCCGTTATCTTCAATAATGGATTTAACCCAAGTACATGGAGTGATACCTCTCCAAGCATGACTGTTGGCGGAGGTGCGGGTGCCACTTTTACTACATCTGGCCAGACTATGAATTCTGTGGGCTTCTCCATTTCAGCAGTCATTAGCGGTTCTACAGATGTTCTTTCTGGCACGCTGACCGGTGTTACTAGCGGAATCTGGGATTGGTGGACCTTTTCATATCATTACTACGGTTTTACGTATACATTTCCCAACCTCGGGGTAGGTACTTACGAACTTCAGGCTCTTGCCGGAGGCAGTTCGGAGGGTGTCGGGTATGCTTTTAATTACGTGTCATGAAGGGGGATATGGGTTTATTAATCCCCAAATATTTGGTGATCTGTCATGAATAGGAAGTCGAAGCTGATAGTGGCACTGGCGATTTCGACATTTGTGGTATCATCATCCATGCTCTATGCAAGCCTTGCGCCCCGAACTTTGAATGTGATTCAGGAGACTTCCGAGATAAAAGCCAGTGTCCCATTGTTCGTGAATTATTCCGGACCCATAATTTCTGAAAAGTTTCAGATTGATCCTTAACTCCACGTTTTTTG